>NZ_PNGD01000029.1:0-1051 GCF_002871495.1 Streptococcus sp. UMB0029 | reverse complement strand
AGGCGAAGCCAATGGTAAGACAATTCCATCAGGTACAACATACACAAGTGGAACACCAGGCCTTATCACAGTAGATGACAAAGGAAAAGTTACTGTAACCATTCCTTCAGATAAGAATCCAGGAGATAAGGTAACAGGAAAAGTTCTAGTAAGATACCCAGATGGCTCAGAAGAAGAAGTTCCAGTCACTGTAACAGTAACACCACCAGAAAAACTTACACCAACAGTAGATGTTGAACAAGATCCTAAGACAGGTGATGTTACAGTAACACCGAAGAGACCAGATGGTTCAACCTACCCACCAGGAACTACAGTAGAAATCCCAGGTAAAGATGGTAACCCAATCACTGTTACAATCGGTGAAGACGGTAAAGGTAAAGTACCAAATAGTGAATTACCAGAAGGTAAAGTACCAGGAACTGCTAAGATTACAGAACCAGGTAAACCAGCTGTGGAAGTTCCTAATGTAACAACGCCAGCTCATAAGACACCAACAGTAGATGTTGAACAAGATCCTAAGACAGGTGATGTTACAGTAACACCGAAGAGACCAGATGGTTCAACCTACCCACCAGGAACTACAGTAGAAATCCCAGGTAAAGATGGTAACCCAATCACTGTTACAATCGGTGAAGACGGTAAAGGTAAAGTACCAAATAGTGAATTACCAGAAGGTAAGGTTCCAGGAACAGGTAAGATTACAGAACCAGGTAAACCAGCTGTGGAAGTTCCTAATGTAACAACGCCAGCTCATAAGACACCAACAGTAGATGTTGAACAAGATCCTAAGACAGGTGATGTTACAGTAACACCGAAGAGACCAGATGGTTCAACCTACCCACCAGGAACTACAGTAGAAATCCCAGGTAAAGATGGTAACCCAATCACTGTTACAATCGGTGAAGACGGTAAAGGTAAAGTACCAAACAGTGAATTGCCAGAAGGTAAAGTGCCAGGAACAGGTAAGATTACAGAACCAGGTAAACCAGCTGTGGAAGTTCCTAATGTAACAACGCCAGCTCATAAGACACCAACAGTAGATGTTGAACAA
>NZ_PNGD01000028.1:0-1531 GCF_002871495.1 Streptococcus sp. UMB0029 | reverse complement strand
GCTAAATTCCCAAACGAAGTTCCGCTGTTAGTAGAAGTGGAAGTTAGTCTGATAAAAATCCTAAAAACCAGTGGAATTCCGTGTCAGGGTAAGTTCCACTGGTTTTAATCATGCTTGATTTGATAGCTTTTGTAACCAAAAAGAATCGAAAAAAAGAGCGCACAAAATCCCCTCATCTGAAAGCGTTTCAGATTAAGTTCCGCTATGGTGGAAGTTAGTGTGAGACGTTTGAATGGGGTTGAAGATTAGTTTTTAGATTTTATGTTGGAGTAATTTTGAAGACTGACAGACGTCTTCTGCAGGTATTTTAGAAATGCCGAGAAGCTTAGGAATCTCTTCTCCATAAGTAAAGGCAAAGAGTTCATAGGCTGACTTTCCATTCAAAGCAGCCCGTTTGACGCTGTTGACATGCGAACAAACGAGATTGATGTCCTCCTGAGTTAAGTTGTCAAAAGAAGTTCCCTTAGGTAGAATGTCGCGAATCAGTGTGTGATTTTTCTCAATTCTCCCTTTCTGGTCAGAGCGATTAGGGTCACAAAAGAAGAGTTTACTCTCTCCTCGCACATCCATTTCGATATCATCAACTCTGGCAAACTCTCCACCATTATCTGTCAGGATGACAGGAAAAAGTTGGAAGAAATCTTTGTCAGCTTCGTGAAGAGTGCTCTTAATATCATAGAGGTGTTTTGTAACCTCAAGGGCAGTTTTATTACCCAGAAGTCTAGCGAAGATAAAGTTACAGAAAGAGAGATTGAAGGTGAGTAGGACTTTACCTCCCATCCTCCCCATAACTGTATCCATTTCTAGCCAAGAGTCTAGTTGATTAAGGGATAAATAGTTTTGGAAATCCTCATAGGAACGGCCTTTTTTAGCTTCTTTAGGGATGGAAGGTAGCTTACTTTTCCGTCTTTCTTTGAATTTAACGGCTCTGGCTAGATCAATAGGAGCGATAGATAGGTATCCTTTTCGTATGTGTCGATAGACAGTTGAGGAGCTGACATCAAGGTTATGAGTTTTGAGGATATGATAGATGTGTTGTCCCTTTTTAACACCATCAGAAATGACTTTGTCCATGTCCCAGAAGGTCTTGGAATTGAGGGGAGTTCCTTCACGAGCTTCAACAAGAGTTTGTTCGTACTGTTTTTGAGCTTGTTTAGCGAGGTATAAAATCTTCTTATAGCCACAATTTTGTCTTCTTTTAGGGCATCCATTACAGACAAAGGGAGCCTTATCGAGTAAAGGGCAGGGAAGGTTATCACACGTAGACTCTCGGACTTGTCTGTTTCGTTTGACTTCTTTGGAGACAGTAGTTGGGTCTTTTAGAATGGACTGTCCAATAGCTTTGAAGGTTTCACCGCGCTCTAAGCCTAATTGGATATCATTACGGTCTGAAAGGGTAAGGTGTTTATGTTTTGTCATAGTAGACCTCATTTCTAACTCAAACGTCTCACACTTAATTCCACCATAAAAATCCGTTTTAGACTAATTTCCACTTTGGTCAGGCAAGTGGAAGTTACTTTGAGAAGTTAGC
>NZ_PNGD01000027.1:5019-5322 GCF_002871495.1 Streptococcus sp. UMB0029 | reverse complement strand
GTATAATAGTAAGAGTTGAAAATAACAACTCTGGTCCGTTGGTCAAGGGGTTAAGACACCGCCTTTTCACGGCGGTAACACGGGTTCGAATCCCGTACGGACTATGGTATGTTGTGGATGGAACACTTGATGAAAAAAGTTTAAAAAAGTTTCAAAAAAGTGTTGACAAGCGAAAGCGACTGTGATATACTAATATAGTTGTCACTTGAGAGAAGTAAGTGACAAAGACCTTTGAAAACTGAACAAGACGAACCAATGTGCAGGGCACTACAACAATTGTTGTAGTACTGAACAATGAAAAAA
>NZ_PNGD01000027.1:0-4762 GCF_002871495.1 Streptococcus sp. UMB0029 | reverse complement strand
AAAAAACAATAAATCTGTCAGTGACAGAAATGAGTGAGAACTCAAACTTTTAATGAGAGTTTGATCCTGGCTCAGGACGAACGCTGGCGGCGTGCCTAATACATGCAAGTAGAACGCTGAAGGAGGAGCTTGCTTCTCTGGATGAGTTGCGAACGGGTGAGTAACGCGTAGGTAACCTGCCTGGTAGCGGGGGATAACTATTGGAAACGATAGCTAATACCGCATAATAGTAGATGTTGCATGACATTTGCTTAAAAGGTGCAATTGCATCACTACCAGATGGACCTGCGTTGTATTAGCTAGTTGGTGGGGTAACGGCTCACCAAGGCGACGATACATAGCCGACCTGAGAGGGTGATCGGCCACACTGGGACTGAGACACGGCCCAGACTCCTACGGGAGGCAGCAGTAGGGAATCTTCGGCAATGGACGGAAGTCTGACCGAGCAACGCCGCGTGAGTGAAGAAGGTTTTCGGATCGTAAAGCTCTGTTGTAAGAGAAGAACGAGTGTGAGAGTGGAAAGTTCACACTGTGACGGTATCTTACCAGAAAGGGACGGCTAACTACGTGCCAGCAGCCGCGGTAATACGTAGGTCCCGAGCGTTGTCCGGATTTATTGGGCGTAAAGCGAGCGCAGGCGGTTAGATAAGTCTGAAGTTAAAGGCTGTGGCTTAACCATAGTACGCTTTGGAAACTGTTTAACTTGAGTGCAAGAGGGGAGAGTGGAATTCCATGTGTAGCGGTGAAATGCGTAGATATATGGAGGAACACCGGTGGCGAAAGCGGCTCTCTGGCTTGTAACTGACGCTGAGGCTCGAAAGCGTGGGGAGCAAACAGGATTAGATACCCTGGTAGTCCACGCCGTAAACGATGAGTGCTAGGTGTTAGACCCTTTCCGGGGTTTAGTGCCGTAGCTAACGCATTAAGCACTCCGCCTGGGGAGTACGACCGCAAGGTTGAAACTCAAAGGAATTGACGGGGGCCCGCACAAGCGGTGGAGCATGTGGTTTAATTCGAAGCAACGCGAAGAACCTTACCAGGTCTTGACATCCCTCTGACCGCTCTAGAGATAGAGCTTTCCTTCGGGACAGAGGTGACAGGTGGTGCATGGTTGTCGTCAGCTCGTGTCGTGAGATGTTGGGTTAAGTCCCGCAACGAGCGCAACCCCTATTGTTAGTTGCCATCATTGAGTTGGGCACTCTAGCGAGACTGCCGGTAATAAACCGGAGGAAGGTGGGGATGACGTCAAATCATCATGCCCCTTATGACCTGGGCTACACACGTGCTACAATGGCTGGTACAACGAGTCGCAAGCCGGTGACGGCAAGCTAATCTCTTAAAGCCAGTCTCAGTTCGGATTGTAGGCTGCAACTCGCCTACATGAAGTCGGAATCGCTAGTAATCGCGGATCAGCACGCCGCGGTGAATACGTTCCCGGGCCTTGTACACACCGCCCGTCACACCACGAGAGTTTGTAACACCCGAAGTCGGTGAGGTAACCGTAAGGAGCCAGCCGCCTAAGGTGGGATAGATGATTGGGGTGAAGTCGTAACAAGGTAGCCGTATCGGAAGGTGCGGCTGGATCACCTCCTTTCTAAGGATAAGGAACTGCGCATTGGTCTTGTTTAGTCTTGAGAGGTCTTGTGGGGCCTTAGCTCAGCTGGGAGAGCGCCTGCTTTGCACGCAGGAGGTCAGCGGTTCGATCCCGCTAGGCTCCATTGGTGAGAGATCACCAAGTAATGCACATTGAAAATTGAATATCTATATCAAATAGTAACAAGAAAATAAACCGAAACGCTGTAGTATTAAAAGAGTTTATGACTGAAAGGTCAAAAATAAGGTTAAGTTAATAAGGGCGCACGGTGGATGCCTTGGCACTAGGAGCCGAAGAAGGACGTGACAAACGACGATATGCCTTGGGTAGCTGTAAGTAAGCGATGATCCAGGGATTTCCGAATGGGGGAACCCAACAGGTACTACCTGTTACCCACATCTGTTAAGGATGTGAGGAGGAAGACGCAGTGAACTGAAACATCTAAGTAGCTGCAGGAAGAGAAAGCAAAAGCGATTGCCTTAGTAGCGGCGAGCGAAACGGCAGAAGGGCAAACCGAAGAGTTTACTCTTCGGGGTTGTAGGACTGCAATGTGGACTCAAAGATTATAGAAGAATGATTTGGGAAGATCAGCCAAAGAGAGTAATAGCCTCGTATTTAAAATAGTCTTTGTACCTAGCAGTATCCTGAGTACGGCGGGACACGCGAAATCCCGTCGGAATCTGGGAGGACCATCTCCCAACCCTAAATACTCCCTAGTGACCGATAGTGAACCAGTACCGTGAGGGAAAGGTGAAAAGCACCCCGGGAGGGGAGTGAAATAGAACCTGAAACCGTGTGCCTACAACAAGTTCGAGCCCGTTAATGGGTGAGAGCGTGCCTTTTGTAGAATGAACCGGCGAGTTACGTTATGATGCGAGGTTAAGTTGAAGAAACGGAGCCGTAGGGAAACCGAGTCTGAATAGGGCGAATTAGTATCATGACGTAGACCCGAAACCATGTGACCTACCCATGAGCAGGTTGAAGGTGCGGTAAGACGCACTGGAGGACCGAACCAGGGCACGTTGAAAAGTGCTTGGATGACTTGTGGGTAGCGGAGAAATTCCAAACGAACTTGGAGATAGCTGGTTCTCTCCGAAATAGCTTTAGGGCTAGCGTCGACATTAAGATTCTTGGAGGTAGAGCACTGTTTGGGTGAGGGGTCCATCCCGGATTACCAATCTCAGATAAACTCCGAATGCCAATGAATTATGGTCGGCAGTCAGACTGCGAGTGCTAAGATCCGTAGTCGAAAGGGAAACAGCCCAGACCACCAGCTAAGGTCCCAAAATAATTGTTAAGTGGAAAAGGATGTGGGGTTGCACAGACAACTAGGATGTTAGCTTAGAAGCAGCTATTCATTCAAAGAGTGCGTAATAGCTCACTAGTCGAGTGACCCTGCGCCGAAAATGTACCGGGGCTAAAACAATTTACCGAAGCTGTGGATACCTTTATAGGTATGGTAGGAGAGCGTTCTATGTGTGATGAAGGTGTACCGTGAGGAGTGCTGGAACGCATAGAAGTGAGAATGCCGGTATGAGTAGCGAAAGACAGGTGAGAATCCTGTCCACCGTAAGACTAAGGTTTCCAGGGGAAGGCTCGTCCGCCCTGGGTTAGTCGGGACCTAAGGAGAGACCGAAAGGTGTATCCGATGGACAACAGGTTGATATTCCTGTACTAGAGTATGTAGTGATGGAGGGACGCAGTAGGCTAACTAAAGCAGACGATTGGAAGTGTCTGTCTAAGCAGTGAGGTGTGAACTGAGTTAAATGCTTAGTTCTATAACATTGAGCTGTGATGGGGAGCGAAGTTTAGTAGCGAAGTTAGTGACGTCACACTGCCAAGAAAAGCTTCTAGCGTTTAAACATACTCTACCCGTACCGCAAACCGACACAGGTAGTCGAGGCGAGTAGCCTCAGGTGAGCGAGAGAACTCTCGTTAAGGAACTCGGCAAAATGACCCCGTAACTTCGGGAGAAGGGGTGCTGACTTTAAGTCAGCCGCAGTGAATAGGCCCAAGCAACTGTTTATCAAAAACATAGCTCTCTGCTAAATCGTAAGATGATGTATAGGGGGTGACGCCTGCCCGGTGCTGGAAGGTTAAGAGGAGTGCTTAGCGCAAGCGAAGGTATGAATTGAAGCCCCAGTAAACGGCGGCCGTAACTATAACGGTCCTAAGGTAGCGAAATTCCTTGTCGGGTAAGTTCCGACCCGCACGAAAGGCGTAATGATTTGGGCACTGTCTCAACGAGAGACTCGGTGAAATTTTAGTACCTGTGAAGATGCAGGTTACCCGCGACAGGACGGAAAGACCCCATGGAGCTTTACTGCAGTTTGATATTGAGTGTCTGTACCACATGTACAGGATAGGTAGGAGTCTACGAGATCGGGACGCCAGTTTCGAAGGAGACGTTGTTGGGATACTACCCTTGTGTTATGGCCACTCTAACCCAGATAGGTGATCCCTATCGGAGACAGTGTCTGACGGGCAGTTTGACTGGGGCGGTCGCCTCCTAAAAGGTAACGGAGGCGCCCAAAGGTTCCCTCAGAATGGTTGGAAATCATTCGCAGAGTGTAAAGGTATAAGGGAGCTTGACTGCGAGAGCTACAACTCGAGCAGGGACGAAAGTCGGGCTTAGTGATCCGGTGGTTCCGTATGGAAGGGCCATCGCTCAACGGATAAAAGCTACCCTGGGGATAACAGGCTTATCTCCCCCAAGAGTTCACATCGACGGGGAGGTTTGGCACCTCGATGTCGGCTCGTCGCATCCTGGGGCTGTAGTCGGTCCCAAGGGTTGGGCTGTTCGCCCATTAAAGCGGCACGCGAGCTGGGTTCAGAACGTCGTGAGACAGTTCGGTCCCTATCCGTCGCGGGCGTAGGAAATTTGAGAGGATCTGCTCCTAGTACGAGAGGACCAGAGTGGACTTACCGCTGGTGTACCAGTTGTCTTGCCAAAGGCATCGCTGGGTAGCTATGTAGGGAAGGGATAAACGCTGAAAGCATCTAAGTGTGAAACCCACCTCAAGATGAGATTTCCCATGATTTTATATCAGTAAGAGCCCTGAGAGATGATCAGGTAGATAGGTTAGAAGTGGAAGTGTGGCGACACATGTAGCGGACTAATACTAATAGCTCGAGGACTTATCCAAAGTAACTGAGAATATGAAAGCG
>NZ_PNGD01000026.1:0-6148 GCF_002871495.1 Streptococcus sp. UMB0029 | reverse complement strand
CTGACACGGAATTCCACTGGTTTTTAGGATTTTTATCAGACTAACTTCCACTTCTACTAACAGCGGAACTTCGTTTGGGAATTTAGCTAACGTAGACAATTCCCAACTTCCCAAAGGCCACATCCCCACGGATAATCAAAGTTTTACTGGTTGGAGCTAGAGAAGTATCTGCCTTGGCTACACCACAGAAAGTTTCCACCTTCAAATCCACTCGCCAATGTTGGGGAACATAGATAACTGCATTGCCAAAACCAACTTCTACTTTCAGGGTTGCAGTATCTCCTAAAATCTCTGCATTGTCGTAATATATCTTAGCATTGCCAAAACCAACTTCTACTTGGTCATCTACCAATTCTTGGTTTTGCTTGTAGAAAGTCCCCGTTCCAAAAGCGACTTCCTTGTCTGTAAGAATGGTCTTTTCACCATCATACCACCATTTTTTCCCATTCCAAGTTCTGTTAGAATGAGTAAGTGCGTTGACACCCAGTACGATTAAAATACTAGCCCAGAATAGTGACTGATTTGGAATCGGTAAAATATCATAAAAGTGGTTAGCAATCATTAAGGCTACTAGAGCTGTAAAAGAGGCTGAAGTTAAGTGGCGACGCAACAAAGCTCCGACTGATTGGTAGGCAAAAAAAGCAATACCAATCAAGGGCCAAATTTGCCCCCCCAGAGAAGGTATTCCAAAATTCCCCTGCAATAATACTAAAGCCGCCAAAACAAGCAATACAATACCAAATGCTTTCTTTTTCATCTTATTACCTCATGTTTCTTAGATTTTCTTTTAGGAGGGATTGATAATGTCGTGAGACATGAACCTCCTTGTGGGTCTGATAAAAGGAAATGGTCCCCGTTCCTGAAAAGGACTTATCCACCGAATAGATTTGCCGAATATTAGCGATAGTTGACTTGGATACTCGACTAAAATAGCGAGGAAGGATAGACTCTAACTCATAGAGTTTGAGCCGAACTTCATAGGCATCTTTATGGGTATGGGCATAAATCTTGCTACCTTCCGTCTCAAAGAAGAGAATTTCCGACAAATCCAGATAATATTCACCCGTCCCCTTGTAAAAAATCAACCGAGGAGACTTGGACTCTTGCAAGAGGCGCTGTAAATCCGCAATCTCATCTGTCAAAGCCGCTGCCTTGATGACAATTTCAGTTTCCTCTAAATTGCTGTCAATTTCGATTCGTAACTTCATTCCATCTCCTTTCTGACTCTACTATATCAAAGCTAAAATAAGAAAACAAGAGCAAAAAAGCAAGTGGTTACTTTAGACCCGTAAGTGGTTCTAGGATTAGCTTAACTTACAAATCAAAATAGAAAGAAAATCACACCCCACACAAGACCACAAATATAACCAACTACTACATCCTTGGGATAATG
Source organism: Streptococcus sp. UMB0029 (assembly GCF_002871495.1). GTDB lineage: Bacteria > Bacillota > Bacilli > Lactobacillales > Streptococcaceae > Streptococcus. The sequence goes on along the minus strand of NZ_PNGD01000026.1, from coordinate 4,755 downwards.
CACGCCACCTAAGACTCTCAATAGACCTAGGAAGGCTGATAATGTCAAACAAATCATCCCCATAGTTAGACTAGCATGCAAGCAAGCCATGGAAATAATGGTTGCTGAAAATACATGACGGCTGGGCATAGACTGACCAGGACTATCTCTGTCAAGCAAGGGTTTAATATCCCATTCCTCATAAGGCCTAGGGGCATTAATTTTCTTACGAAGAAAGGACAAAATCACAAAACCTGATGCAGGGATAAACACATACATCAAGACCTGTTTCCCAAATCCTTCTCGGAAATAGGTAGTGGCTAATAAAGTTAGATAAACTATAGGCATAACTACGGTCATCAACCGATTGAAAGTTCTTAACAGTCTCAGAAGAAAGGGCTTATTTTCAATCTTACCAGCGATGTGGTTATACCATTCTTGATAATTTTTCATATATTTTCTCATCACTTACTCAAATTTTACTTGCAGGGAAGCACTTGTCTTCTAGTATAGTGCAGAAAAAGAAGGCCGTCAAGCCTTCTTTGGGTTTATTCTTCTGCTTCATCTTCTGTAAATTGACTGTTGTAGAGGTCAGCGTAGAAACCAGCTTGCATCATTAGCTCGTCATGATTTCCTTGCTCGATGATATTTCCATCCTTCATAACCAGAATCAGATCAGCATTTCGGATGGTTGACAAGCGGTGGGCGATGACAAAGGAAGTTCTGCCCTCCATCAATCGGTCCATAGCTTTCTGGATTAATTCCTCTGTACGGGTATCAACAGAAGAAGTCGCCTCATCTAGGATTAGGAGTGGTGCATCTTTCAGCAAAGCACGAGCAATGGTCAAGAGTTGTTTTTGTCCGACAGACAATGTCACTGTATCATCCAAGACGGTATCATAACCATCTGGTAGTGTCATAATAAAGTGGTGAATCCCTACAGCCTTGCTAGCTTCAATCACGCGCTCATCACTAATACCTGTTTGGTTATAGATGAGATTATCTCGGATAGTGCCTTCAAAGAGCCAGGTGTCCTGCAAGACCATTGAAAAGGCATCGTGTACTTCCGAACGCTTCATCTCCTTGGTATCCACGCCATCAATGCGGATACTTCCCTTATCAATCTCATAGAACTTCATCAAAAGATTGACAATAGTTGTCTTACCAGCCCCAGTCGGTCCGACAATTGCAACTTTTTGACCTGCATGAGCGGTCGCAGAAAAGTCATGGATGATGGTTCGCTCTGGTGTATAACCAAAGGAGACTCGATCAAAGACTACTTGACCTTTCATATCGCTCAATTGTCTTTCTTTATGGGATTCATCTTCCATCTCCTCTTCAGCTAGGAATTCGAAGACACGTCCCATGGCTGCACTAGCCTGCTGCAAACTAGTAATCCCTTGAGCGATTTGTGAAAGAGGCTGAGAAAAGATACGAACGTAGGCCATAAAGGCAACGATAATCCCGATACTGATGTGCCCATTTAAGGCCAAGGCTGCACCAACGATAATCACTAAGGCATAACTAAAAATCCCAATAAACATCATAATCGGCATCATAATCCCTGAAATAAACTGAGATTTCCAGATACTGTCATACAAACGATTATTTAATGTCGTAAATTCTTCTTTCGTGCTCTCGATAGCATTGTAACTGGTCACCACATTATGGCCAGAGTACATTTCCTCCACATAACCATTTACAGCTGCCAAATCCTGTTGCTGACTCTTAAAGAATCCCTGTGATTTGCCCATAAAGACAGACACGAAAGCAAAACCAATAAGGGTTGAAACAACCGTCACCAAGGCTAAAATCCAGTTCATGCCAAACATGGTTACTAAGACCGCCACGACCAGTAAACTAGATGAGAGAACTGTTCCTAAACTTTGATTGAGGGACTGGGCTGCAGTGTCAACGTCATTGGTTACACGAGACAAAGTATCCCCCTGAGAGTGTCCATCAAAATATCCCAATGGTAGGCGATTGATTTTCTCTGCAATAGCTCTTCTCAAACGCTCTGAAAAACGTTGAATGGCTGTTGTAAACAGAAAGGCCTGCAAATAATTGGATAGGAGTCCAATCACATAGATGACGGCCAAAAAACCACCAATAGCTGCAACCGCCGCGACATCCACACTTGTTTCCAGACCACTTGCAATGATATTGGTCATTTCCTTGATACGGGTTGGACCATATACAGTAATGATATTGGATACGATTGTTGCTAGAAAGGCGATTAGAAGGGCAAACTGGAGACCTGCAAGATAAGGTTTACTCTGTTTCCAAAGAGACATTTTCTTATTTTCCATGTTCCAATTCCTCCTTCGATAATTGTGAATAAGCAATTTCTTGGTAAACTTCGTTATTAGCTAGAAGTTCCCTGTGGGTGCCTTGTCCCACGACTTTCCCTTGATCCAAGACCAAAATCAAATCTGCATCCATAATCGTTGAAATACGCTGTGCGACGATAAGCTTGGTCATAGACTTGGTTCTCTCTGCTAGCTCTTGGCGTAGGACACGGTCTGTCTTGTAGTCCAAGGCTGAGAAGGAGTCATCAAAGATGAGGATTTCTGGCTTCCGAGCCAAGGCACGCGCAATTGCCAGACGCTGTCTTTGGCCGCCTGAGAAGTTGGTCCCTCCTTGGGCCACTTCTGAGACCAAGCCCGCTTCCTTGTCTTCGATAAAGTTCTTAGACTGAGCCAATTCCAGAGCCTGCCACATAGCCTGCTCACTAAGCGGTGTTTCTTGACTCTGTCCAAAGTCTAAATTGCCCTTGACATCACCTGAAAAGAGAACCGCTTTCTGAGGAATATAACCAACCTTGTTGCGCAAATCTTCTAAGGCATAGTCTTGAACATTGACACCGTCCACCAGAATTTCTCCTTCTGACACATCGTAGAAACGTGGAATCAGATTGACAAGAGTTGATTTACCAGAACCTGTTGACCCAATAAAGGCCACTGTTTGACCAGCTTCTGCTCTAAAGCTAACATGCTCGATAACTGCCTCCGAATTTGCCGCATAGCGGAAGGTCACATCCTTAAACTCGACCTGACCTTTGAGATTTTCATCAGCCAGCTGCACTTGAGCAGGGTTTTGGATAGAAGAATGCAAATCTAAAACTTGATTAATCCGCTTGGCAGAGACCATAGTTCGGGGAAGAACGATGAAGAGCGCCCCCATGAGAAGGAAGCCCATGACAACCTGCATGGCATAAGACATGAAAACAATCATGTCACTAAAGAGAGGCAGACGCGCTGTTGGAGCAGCATCGTTGATTACATAGGCCCCAATCCAGTAAATCGCCACACTTAAACCACTTGAAATTCCCATCATAATAGGATTTAAAATGGCCATAAGACGGTTGACAAACAAATTCAAGCGTGTCAGCTCATCATTTGCTGCAGCAAATTTTTCATTTTGATATTCTTCAGCATTGTAGGCGCGAACGACACGAATACCTGTTAAACTCTCACGAGTGATACTGTTCAGTTTATCAGTCAGGCTTTGAATCAAGGACTGTTTTGGAAAGGCTAACGTCATCAAAACGGTCGTCATCAAAACATTGACAACCACTGCTACAAGAACGGCCCAGAGCCAGTATTCTGAATGGCCTAAAATCTTCCCGATAGCCCAAATAGCCATAATCGGACCACGCGTCACCACTTGCAAGCCCATGGTAATCAACATCTGAACTTGAGTAATGTCATTGGTGGTACGAGTTAAGAGACTAGGAATAGAGAATTTCTTAATCTCTGTCTGCGAGTAATCCAAAACTCGGTTAAAAATATCACTTCTCAGCCTACTAGTGTAAGAAGCAGCCACTCTGGATGCAAAAAATCCAACTGCGACTGCGGACAAGAAGGCAAAAAAGGACATTCCGACCATCATACCTGCTGGTTGCCATAACTCATCCAAGTTGGTTCCTTGACTTCCCAGCAAATCCGTAATTTTCGAGATATAGGTCGGCACTTCTAACTCTAGATAGACCGAAAAGCAAGTAAAGAGAATGGCTAGAAAAATCATCCCACATTCTTTTCTACTAATTCGTTTGGCTAATTTCTTCATTCTCTCCTCCTATTCTCTTGATATTTTCCTGTAGTTGAGCAAGGACTTTCTCAAAAATCAGTAATTCGCCTTCATCTACATCTGCCAACAACTGCTTGTCTATGCGTTCAAAAAAGGCCTTAACCTGTTGCATCTGAGAACGTGCTTTGTCCGTCAAACGAACAAATTTTGCCCGCTTATCGCTAGGACTCGCCTCCAATTCTACCAAACCATTTTGCACCATACGCTTAACCAGGTTACTAGCAACAGATTTGGTAATATTGAGTTCCTGCTCGATATCCTTAATCAGAACCAGTTCCTCTTTTTGTTCACAATGATCTAAAAAACGCACAACCTGCCCTTGCGGTCCACCCATAAATTCAATGCCACAACGCTTGGCTTTCTTTTGCACCATCAGGTGAATCTGATGACCAAAACTCTTAAAGACTAACATCGGTTTATCCATACTAACTCCTTTCTAACTATCACATTTAGTTCTCCTAGGAACTAAATAAGTTTTCATGAGAACTATTTTATCACTTTGAAAAGAGATGTCAAGAAAAAAGTTTCCTAGAGAACTATTTTCTTGATTAAAAAAATCCCAAGTGATTTTCTCACTTAGGATCATGTTTTCGGCTCTATAATATTTGTAGTGGGTAAATCCCCTATGGATATTATGGAGCCTATTTTGTTGTAGAAAAAAAGTCCCATAAGATCTATAATGAAAAG
>NZ_PNGD01000025.1:0-6623 GCF_002871495.1 Streptococcus sp. UMB0029 | reverse complement strand
TCTCCCCGCTACCTCACGATAGTCAGGCTTGGGAATCGCTATTGGGTTCACCGGTAGCGGGTGCCCACGGAGGACTTACACCTCAGATGTACGACATGCCCGTCGTACCTAAAAAAGCCCAGACAACATTATCTGAGCATTCTTTTCTATAGTCGTTTAAGCAAGTTGAGTTTGACATTTTCAAACTATTTCTTCAACAAACCTTGTTCTTGTAGAAACTCCTTGGCTACTTGTTCTGCTGACTTACCTTCAACACCGACTTGGTAGTTGAGCTGGCTCATCTGGCTTTCTGTAATCTTACCAGCCAATTTATTGAGAACTTTCTCCAACTCAGGATGTTTCTTGAGAAGAGCTTCTTTCATGAGTGGAGCTCCTTGATAAGGTGGGAAGAGTTGCTTGTCATCTTCCAAGACCTGCAAATCATAACGCGCCAACTCTGCATCTGTTGAATAGGCATCTGTGATTTGAATATCGCCTGACTGAATTGCCTGATAGCGAAGGGCTGGCTCCATGGTCGCTACATTGAGGTTAAGACCATACATTGATTGCAAGCCTTTATTTCCATCTTCACGGTCATTAAATTCGAGAGTAAAGCCTGCCTTCAACTGTCCTTCCACTTTTTTCAAGTCCGAAATAGTCTTCAAGCCATATTCTTGAGCAATCTTTTTCGGAACAGCTACAGCATAGGTATTTTGATAAGACATAGGTTTGAGATAGGCTAGATGATCCTGTTTGGCAATACCATCACGCGCCACGTCATAAACCTGCTCTGGCTCATGACTCACTTTCGGTGATGGTTGAAGCAAGCTTTCAGTCACCGTACCCGTAAATTCAGGATAGATGTCAATATCGCCTTTTTTCAAAGCTTCATAGAGGAAGCTTGTTTTCCCAAAATTCGGTTTAACAGTCGCAGTCATACTGGTATTTTCCTCAATGAGGAGTTTATACATATTGGCTAAAATTTCTGGTTCTGGACCCAATTTTCCAGCAATGACCAAGTTTTCTTTCTCTTTTTGAGCTAAAAGAGCTGGACTATAAGACAGACCGAGTAATATGGTCACCAAGGCAAAACCAGAGAAAATCGTCCGCAATTTTGCTTTTTCCATCACTTTTAGTAGGAAGTTAAAGGCAATGGCTAGCACTGCAGAAGAAAGGGCCCCAATCAAAATCAGACTGGCATTATTACGGTCAATTCCCAAAAGGATAAAGGAACCTAGCCCCCCTGCACCAATCAAAGCAGCCAAGGTTGCCGTACCGATAATCAAGACCGCTGCCGTCCGAATCCCAGACATCATAACCGGCATAGCAAGTGGAATTTCGAATTTCTTGAGACGTTCCCATCTGGTCATCCCAAAGGCAATCCCAGCCTCTTGCAGACTCGGATCAATTCCCTTTAGCCCAGTGATGGTATTTTGCAAAATCGGAAAAATCGCATAAATCACTAGAGCTGTCAATGCTGGTAAAGTCCCAATTCCCATCAAAGGAATAAAGAGCCCCAACAAGGCCAGAGACGGGATGGTCTGGAAAATCCCTGCAATCTGCAAAACCCAATCCGCCAACTTCTCATGATAGCGAAGATAAACAGCCAAGGGAATCGCGATAAAAATAGCTAGTAACAAGGTTAAAAGTGACAACTGCAAATGTTGAGATAGAGCTGTCAACCAATCACTAAAACGATCCTGAAAAGTTGCAATTAAATTAGTCATGAACACTACCTCCAAACAAGTCTGCTACAAAGTCTGTTGCAGGAGCTTTTAAAATCGTCTCGGGATTCGCCACCTGACGAATCTCTCCATCCTGCAAGACAGCAATACGGTCTGCCAATTTCAGAGCTTCATCCGTATCATGGGTCACAAAAATCGTTGTCATCCCAAACTCTTTATGCAATTCCTTAGTCAAAACCTGCAACTGTTTTCTCGAAATTGCATCCAAGGCTGAAAAGGGTTCATCCATGAGAAGAATCTTAGGCTGACCAATCATGGCACGAACAATACCAACCCGTTGCTGTTCTCCACCAGATAGTTCACTAGGAAGTCGATGTCCATATTCAGCCACTGGTAAACCAACCTTAGCCAAAAGCTCTTCGGTTTTCTTCGCTATTTCTTCCTTAGCCCAGCCCCTCATCTCAGGAATCAGGGCAATATTTTCCGCAACCGTTAGATTGGGAAACAGTGCAATGGCCTGTAAAACATAACCAGTAGAAATACGCAGTTCACGCTCATCATAGTCTTTGATGCGCTTGCCATCCATATAAATATTTCCATCAGTCGGTTCCAAAAGACGGTTAACCATCTTGATCATGGTTGTCTTACCGGACCCAGAAGGCCCAACTAAAACCATAAACTCGCCATTATCAATCTGTAAATTAACATCTCTCAAGACATCTTTTTCTGTGTAACGTAAAGCTACATTTTTGTATTCAATCATTCTGTATCCTCAATTTAAAACTTCCCTCGATTGGTCAAGTCTTCTACCTTAGGTATGACTTCCTTATTGTCCCAATGCTCCACAATTTTCCCGTTTTCTAGTCGAAAGATATCGTACCGGGCATAGGCAAGGCCATCAATCTGAGTCTGACCATAGCTAACCACATAGTTTCCTTGTCCTAAGAGTTGGAAAACAAAGTCAAACATGGCCTTTACTTATAAACAGCTAATTTACTCCATTTTAAACCTCATTTTCCTCCTCTTTCAGATTAAGCAAAATTCTTTCTTGAAAGGCTTCAAACTGACGAATTTCTTCCTCTGAAAATCCTTTGTAAAAGATCGTATCCAATTTCTGACGGACACGATGCCCCACTTCTTTCTGAGACTGCCCCAAGTCTGTTAAAACCAAATACTTTTTACGCTTATCTTCTCCACATGGACTAATAGTTACAAGATTTTGTTCCTCTAGCTTTTTAATCATCGTCGTCAGTGTATTGTTAGCAAGCCCAGTTGCCAGAGCAATATCTGTCGCAGTTGCGCAGCCAGTTTCACTATTCCATAAAACCGCTAAAATCTTTCCCTGCTCACTCCGATAAAGAGCTTCAGGATCTTGGCTCAGTAACTTTTGAAAAATCCGCCCATTCAACAAACGAATATGATGGGCTACCAAATGACTATCTTTCATAACACCTCCAATTTATTTCGATATCGAAATGAATAAAACAATTGTAACACTCATCGTTCCAACTGTCAACTATTTCGATTTGGAAATAATTTTTCCTAGCAAAAAAACCTCCCACCCAAGGTAGAAGATTTGAATCTAATAAACTTAATCCGTCATGTCCGATACCAATGTTCGATGCTCCAATGGAATACTGCACATAACTAGCAAGAAAATAAAACCTGACTGAATCCAGAAGAGAGCCAGGTCAAAGATTCCATGCACAGCAACCACTGTAAGGAAAGATAGATAAAGGCCGATAATCGGACGTTTCCCTGACTCCTGACTCATATCCATCATCAAGCGAACAGGAGCCACAGAAGACAAAACCAATAAAATGGTCCCCACAATACCATAACTCAAAATCGTATCAATATAAAGACTGTGAGCATGTTCATGATAAGGAGCATTTATCCGAGGATAAGAGTGCATATAGGTTAATGGCCCCTCACCCCAAAAAGGATTTTGCTTAAACAAGGCCATCCCCGCATCCCAAATAGAGATTCGTTCTTCCATAGAAGAGTCTAAAGTCCCCATTCGAACTCCCAAATCACTGGAAAATAGGAAACTCAAACCAATGGCGAAGACTCCAATACTAAGCCAAAAGGCCTTCCAGTTTTTTATAGTCGTAAAGAGATAAATAATGGCACCAGCGATAATAGCAGGAAAGGCAGTTCGATTTTGCGTAAAATTCAAACCAAAGAGATTCACAAAGCCTGCAAACACACAGAATACTTTCAACCAATTCAACTTGGTCGTTGTAAACAGATAGAAGGCAATCATGATACAGAAACAACAAATAATTCCATAATAATTAGGATTAAAGAAGGTCACTTCTGCACGATTCTGATGCCACACCTGCATATTGGGTGAAAGAAAAGCATAGTTGAATTTCTTCACAATTTGGAAATGTTCTAAACTCGCAAAAGCAGCTGACAAGACGCTACCAAACAAGACGAGCTGCAAAATCAATCGAAAGAATTTATGTGATAAAATCGACTGATAGTGCAAAAAGAAAACAGTAAATAGAAACATTCCTACTGAAGCTACAACTCCCATCCAATTTTGTGCAAAAACGGATATAACAGTACTATAGCCAAGAAAAAGAAGCAGCATCGGATGCTCTCCCATTTTCTGAAGAATACTTTTTATATCTCCTGTAAAAATCAAACTGATAATATATAAACAGAATACAACTACAAAAAGATAAAAGGGTAAAAAGATACTCAGGATAATTCCCAATAAAATCAGCTCTTTACTAGACAACCCTTTCAGCTTTTCAATAAAGCCTATTGATTTCAAAATGAATCCTTTCTCTCCAAATCAGTTGATTCAGATAATAGTAAGCTACCCCTTATTGTACCACTTTTTTAGCAATTTGAAAACAAAGGAAACGTTTCCTAGGTAAAAAGGGAGCAAAAATACTAAAATACTAAGATTTCAAAACTCAATCTTAACGATTGCATTTTCTCTAAGAAAATCATACCGTAAATAGTAGGCATATGTTAAAATAGTAGTAATAAAATATAGATTAGGCGCAACCATCCAAACTAGATTCAAATCATATACTATTCTTAAAGAAAGGAAACACTATGAAATCCTACCAAGCCGTCTACCAAATTCTAGCAAAAGAAACCGATTATATCAGCGGAGAAAAGATTGCAGAAGAACTATCCCTAAGCCGAACATCAATTTGGAAAGCCATCAAGCGATTAGAACAAGAAGGCATTAAAATTGATAGTATCAAAAACAAAGGCTATAAATTGATGAATGGAGACCTTATTCTTCCAGAGATTCTAAAAGAAAATCTTCCAATTAAAGTCAGTTTTAAACCCGAAACAAAATCAACACAACTGGATGCAAAAGAAGCAATTGATTTAGGGAATGAAGCAAATACCCTTTATATAGCTTCCTATCAAACAGCAGGGCGAGGCCGTTTTCAACGTTCCTTCTACTCACCACAAGGTGGTATTTATATGACACTCCATCTTAAACCAAATCTCGCCTATGACAAATTACCATCCTACACACTACTTGTAGCTGGAGCTGTCTACAAAGCCATTAAGAACCTAACTTTAATAGATGTAGACATAAAATGGGTCAACGATATCTACCTCAAAAATCATAAAATTGGAGGAATCCTCACTGAGGCAATGACCTCTGTAGAAACAGGCTTAGTCACAGATATCATTATTGGAGTAGGAATCAACTTCACTATTAATGATTTCCCACAAGAATTAAAAGAAAAAGCTGCTAGCTTATTTAAATCACCAGCTCCTATAACAAGGAATGAATTAATCATAGAAATCTGGCGTGCTTTCTTCGAAACACCAGCAGATGAGTTATTATACCTATATAAACAACAGTCATTCGTTCTAGGAAAAGAAGTTACTTTCACACTAGATCAAAAAGACTACAAGGGACTTGCTAAAGATATCTCAGAAAATGGCAAGCTTTTAGTTCAATGTGATAACGGAAAAGAAATCTGGCTAAATAGCGGAGAAATTTCACTAAAAACTTGGAAGTAATGGCAAAGTTATACAACAAAAAATAAACTATATAAAAAGGCTCTATAACATTTATAGTGAGTAAATCCCCTATGGATATTATGGAGCCGATTTTAATCGCTCTCAACATCAAAAAAAAGAGAGTTATAAACTCTCATTAAAACGGAGAATAAGGGATTCGAACCCTTGCGCCAGTTACCCGACCTAACGATTTAGCAAACCGTCCTCTTCAGCCTCTTGAGTAATTCTCCAATTAATGGGCACGAGTGGACTCGAACCACCGACCTCACGCTTATCAGGCGTGCGCTCTAACCACCTGAGCTACGCGCCCAAGTTAAAAACTTGGTAGTTTGAACAAAGTTCAAAGCGAGTGACGAGAATCGAACTCGCGACAACAGCTTGGAAGGCTGTAGTTTTACCACTAAACTACACCCGCATACATACTATAAGTAAAAATGGCGCGAGACGGAATCGAACCGCCGACACATGGAGCTTCAATCCATTGCTCTACCAACTGAGCTACCGAGCCTTATTGCGGGAGCAGGATTTGAACCTACGACCTTCGGGTTATGAGCCCGACGAGCTACCGAGCTGCTCCATCCCGCGTTAATGAAAAAGGAGGATGTGGGATTCGAACCCACGCACGCTTTTACACGCCTGACGGTTTTCAAGACCGTTCCCTTCAGCCGGACTTGGGTAATCCTCCGTACTATTCAAATGGACCTTGTAGGACTTGAACCTACGACCACTCGGTTATGAGCCGAGAGCTCTAACCAGCTGAGCTAAAGGTCCAACAAGATCTTTATAGCGGCGAAGGGGATCGAACCCCCGACCTCCCGGGTATGAACCGGACGCTCTAGCCAGCTGAGCTACACCGCCATGAATCGGGAAGACAGGATTCGAACCTGCGACACCTTGGTCCCAAACCAAGTACTCTACCAAGCTGAGCTACTTCCCGAGTTAAATAGA
>NZ_PNGD01000024.1:0-7715 GCF_002871495.1 Streptococcus sp. UMB0029 | reverse complement strand
TCTATCTCGTTGGTAAATTTGAATTCTTTCAAAGATAGCTAGTTCTTCCAATTGTCGTGTATTATCAACTAGATGATTTACAATGAAATCATGATGTTCTTTTGGAGTTGCGCGTGCTTGATTTGGGTTAATAGCGTACAGTTCTTCGTATCGGATAAGGGTGCTCAGATAGGACAGCTTAGGCTTTGTCGCAATCAAGGCTAATTGTATTTCATATCCCCTACTTTTCAAGAGTTGTGCTGTTTTCTTTGGAACATCAATAGTTCGTAAAGTTCCCTCTATCAAAAGATTGTATCCCAAATGACTCAATTCTCTTACTAAAGACTCTACCATTTTACCTGCAAAATATTTGGTGTATTCAACACTGTCTTTGCCATATTCTTGCTGAAGTTCTAAATAGTGTGGATGCTGAGAACGAAAACTATCTCCATCTATGATAACAATATTTCCTTGAAATTCTTTCTGTTTAATACGATGAATTGTAGTCTTACCGGCACCACTTTGCCCTCCGAGCAAAATCGCTATAGGTTGCTTACTGGACTTTTTTCCTCTTGTCAGTGAACGAAGATTCCGTGCTAGAGCATGTTTGAATTCACTGTCAGTATAATCTTGGATTTCCACTAGGCTACCATCCGTTTTTCAGATATCTCTAACATACGTTCAATTCCATCCAAATAGCCGCTATATCTCTCTATTTCATCAAAAGTTTCTACTAAATAGATATTCGTATGAATCAAGTCAGATAGATCATCACTCATTAAAATCCAAGGATTAGATTCATCATCAATGCTAATTCCCTGACTATCTTGATAACGATAGAGTCGAGATAAAAGATTAGCACCTCTTTCTTTCACAATTTCAATTTTTAAAGTCAATTCATAGTCTTCAACAGGATTGAGCATTTTATCTTCTCCTACAATATCGACATAAGATACATTAAACTTCTGACAAATGATGTCTATTAATTCGGTAGAGACTGAACTCGTTCCATTTTCATAACGACTCAAGCTATTTCGAGAAATTCCTATAATTCGTGCAAATTCGGGTTGTGTTAAGTCATGTGTTTTACGTAAGGATTTTATGTTCTTTCCAATCATGGCAAACTCCTTTATTTTTATAATTCAATTATAGCATAAAAAAGTATAACGCACCAATTTTGGTGCGTTATACTTTTTTTCTAGCCTAAACTTTACTTCTAAAAAAGCCACCTAAAGAGCCATAAATATTTATACTTGTATTATTAGGCCATTAGTAAAGCGTATCCAACATCTCAATAAAGTGTTGTTTTTACTGATATTTTAACTATATTGTATAGTCTACTATTTAAATCTCAATTGGGATATTTTATAGAATACCCAAAATTCAACAATAACTAAAAGTAAGATTCCATTGTATTTCCTTGTTGATCTTTCATATCACGAATTTTATTTTTCAGAAGATCAAAGTTACAAATTTCATCTCTAATATCGTTATCCGCTCTGTAGCCATTAATCATCTCAGTTAGAGTTTTCCCTTGACTACCATTCTTTATAGTGGTATTCACTCTTTTTATCTTGATATCAAAAGGCTCATATGTTTTATACTTAATTACTTCGTCTTTAAAATCAAATAAAGGTGTATCCGGTTTAGCATCCCATAAGATAATCAACCACATTATCGCATTATAAAGCTGTTTTGCAGTTTTATTCCACTCTTCAGGTTGTAAATTTCCACTCCCTCTATTGTAATGTTCTTGTCTATTATTTACATGAGAATTACCTACAAGCGGATTAAAAAGAGGTAGCCCTTTGTGATTAATTAGTTCTAAAAAATCCCTTGCCGCACCCATGCCACACTGAATAACTTCCTTCTTGCCATCAATTTTACTCTCAGCGATAAATACATAATATTCATCTTCAATAGTTGCTCCTGCATCACTATGTTTTTGTTGATTTGCTAACAGCTTAATATGTGCTTTAGGCTGAACTTCAAAATCTCTAACAATTCTTTGTCTTGTTTCATGTCCTCTACAATTCATTTAAGTTCTCCTTTACAAGTTTAGTAACTAGCCTTATTATACTATACAAGTTGAGTAAAAAATCATAACCTTCATCAACTAGTTTTTGAAAATCACAAATCCTTTTGGAGAGATGACAAGCTGATTCTCTAATTCTTGGCAATTGCTTGCTAGTGCTACTGTTTCCTTCTCTAAAAGATAATCTTCTTTGGACTGGTTAAAGATAGCTTTAAGAATTTGTCCATCGCATTTCCATTCCAATGCTACTACATCTTGTTTAATTTCTTGGAGACTATACTTGCCATGCTGAATGATTGCTGACGCGGGTTTCCGAATCTCAATCAGCTTCTTCATAAAGTTCAGCATATCATTATCACTTGAGACGCGTTCCCAAGGCATACAACGACGGCAATCTGGATCTGGACCTCCAGTTAAGGATAACTCTGTTCCGTAATAGATACACGGTGTTCCTTTTTGTAGAAAGAGAAAGGCTAAGGCTGATTTGACCAGTTGAACATCCTCATTGGCCGTCCACAAGATTCGCTCTGTATCATGCGAATCCAAGAGATTAAACATAACTTCTGAAATCTGCTGCTTGTAATACATAGATTGGTCATTGATTTCATCGATGAACTGGTCTGTCTTCTTAACTCCTCGTAAGAAATAGTCCTTGATGCTATCAGATAAAGGATAATTCATGACCGCGTGGAACTCATCTCCATTTAGCCAAGGCTGAGACGTATGCCAGACTTCTCCTAAAATATAAAGATCAGGCTTTTTAGCTAGAACTGTCTTGCGAAAATCCCTCCAAAACTGATGGTCAATCTCATTAGCCACATCCAAACGCCAAGCATCGATATCAAACTCTTCAATCCAATAAGTCGCAACCTTTAAAAGATAATCCTTGACCTCTGGATTAGCTGTATTTAATAATAGGGGTAACTATTGCCGGCGAGGCTAGTTACCCTTAAGTTATTGGTATGACTGGTTTTAAGCGCAAAAAAAGTTGCTTTTTCGTACCTATTAATGTATCGTTTTAAATGACTAGTAAAAAACATACATAGAAAGGGGAAAAAGCAACTTTTTTTATTGTCATAGTTTGTGAAAACTAAGTTGTTTTTATGTGTTATAACATGGAAAAGTATACTGAGAAAAAACAAAGAAATCAAGTATTTCAGAAATTTATTAAACGTCATATTGGAGAGAATCAAATGGATTTAGTTGAAGATTGCAATACATTTCTGTCTTTTGTAGCTGATAAAACTTTAGAAAAACAGAAATTATATAAAGCTAATTCTTGTAAAAATCGATTTTGTCCTGTCTGTGCTTGGAGAAAAGCTAGAAAAGATGCATTGGGTTTATCTTTGATGATGCAATATATTAAGCAGCAAGAGAAAAAGGAGTTTATCTTTTTAACTTTGACTACACCTAATGTAATGAGTGATGAATTAGAAAATGAAATAAAACGTTATAATAATTCTTTTAGAAAACTTATAAAGAGAAAAAAAGTAGGTAGTGTTATAAAGGGATATGTTCGTAAGTTAGAGATTACATATAATAAAAAAAGAGATGATTATAATCCTCATTTTCATGTGTTAATTGCAGTAAATAAATCGTATTTCACAGATAAAAGATATTATATTAGCCAACAAGAATGGTTAGATTTATGGCGTGATGTAACGGGCATTTCAGAAATAACACAAGTTCAAGTTCAAAAAATAAGACAAAATAATAATAAAGAATTATATGAAATGGCTAAGTATTCTGGTAAAGATAGTGATTATTTAATAAATCAAAAAGTCTTTGATGCATTTTATAAATCACTTAAAGGTAAACAGGTATTAGTTTATTCAGGATTATTTAAAGAGGCTAAAAAGAAATTAAAAAATGGGGATTTAGATTACTTAAAAGAAATTGATCCAACCGAATATATCTATCAAATTTTTTATATTTGGAAACAAAAAGAGTATTTAGCTAGTGAACTTTATGACTTAACAGAACAAGAAAAAAGAGAAATTAATCACAAAATGATAGACGAAATCGAGGAAGAACAATAACAAAATATAAGTGCTAACAGCTGACCTCCCGATAACACCATGTAGTTATTGGGAGGTCAGCTGTTGAATTATGCACGAGTATTTTAAAAGTTATTGTGATGACGACGATAAACGATTATCAAAAGTATAATGTTAAAATGCTTTATTATACTAACGTTATATAAACATTATACTTTCGTTATACAAATTTTAACCCTGTTAGGAACTATAAAAAATCATGAAAATTTTAATTTGCATGTAACTGGGCAGTGTCTTAAAAAATCGACACTGAATTTGCTCAAATTTTTGTTTGTAGAATTAGAATATATTTATTTGGCTCATATTTGCTTTTTAAAAGCTTCTGTAGGTTTTTAGGCATAAAACTATATGATTTACCCCTAAATCTTTAAAATGCCCCTTAAAATTCAAAATAAAGGCATTTAAAATTTAAATATTTCTTGTGATAAAGTTTGTTAAAAAGGAGTGGTTTTATGACTGTTATGTGGTTATCGATTATAGGTATGTGGTTTTGTATTGGAATGGCATTTTTTGCTATCAAGGTTATTAAAAATAAAAATTAGACCACGCATTTATGCCGAGAAAATTTATTGTGCGTTGAGAAGAACCCTTAACTAAACTTGCAGACGAATGTCGGCATAGCGTGAGCTATTAAGCCGACCATTCGACAAGTTTTGGGATTGTTAAGGGTTCCGAGGCTCAACGTCAATAAAGCAATTGGAATAAAGAAGCGAAAAAGGAGAAGTCGGTTCAGAAAAAGAAGGATATGGATCTGGAGCTGTAATATAAAAACCTTCTTCAACTAACGGGGCAGGTTAGTGACATTAGAAAACCGACTGTAAAAAGTACAGTCGGCATTATCTCATATTATAAAAGCCAGTCATTAGGCCTATCTGACAATTCCTGAATAGAGTTCATAAACAATCCTGCATGATAACCATCACAAACAGAATGATGTACCTGTAAAGATAGCGGTAAATATATTGAATTACCTTTATTAATGAATTTTCCTGCTGTAATAATGGGTAGAAGGTAATTACTATTATTATTGATATTTAAGTTAAACCCAGTAAATGAAGTCCATGGAATAATAGAAAGAGAAAAAGCATTTTCAGGTATAGGTGTTTTGGGAAACAATTTCCCCGAACCATTATATTTCTCTACATCAGAAAGGTATAAATCATAAAACTCTTTGAAGTCATTCTTTACAGGAGTCCAAATACCAGAGAATGTTTTAGATACACCATCAAAAATTGTATAAAGTGGCTCTAACTTATCCCAATAACCTAACTCTCCGTCGCTATTGTAACCAGTTCTAAAAGCTGTATTTGAGTTTATCACCCTTGTCACTAAGAAAATAAATGCAGGGTAAAATTTATATCCTTCTTGTTTTATGTTTCGGTATAAAACACTAATATCAATTTCTGTGGTTATACTAAAAGTCGTTTGTTGGTTCAAATAATGATTAAATATCTCTTTTCTCTTCCAATTGTCTAAATCAATTTTATTAAAGTTCATTTGATATGCCTCCTAAATTTTTATCTAAAGTGAATTTAGGAGGCTTACTTGTCTGCTTTCTTCATTAGAATCAATCCTTTTTTAAAAGTCAATATTACTGTAACATAAATATATATATTTTAAAAATATCCCACTTTATCCAATTTTCGTTTGTTGAACTAATGGGTGCTTTAAATGATTACAGGTATAATTTTGCCCTTATGTTTTCTAATAATTTGAATTTTTTTACTAATTTGTATGTTTTCTTCTTGATTTATCTCTGTAAGCGCTTCATCGATATGTGATATTAGGCGAGTTCCCTCTCCTTTACCAATATAGAAAGGTAGTTGCTTACCTTCTTCATAGAGTCCGTAAACATAGTATTTATCTTTTTCATTTTTGGTAGCACCAGTAATATCATTTAATTTTTGATAATTCATTTTTTTACTCCTATTTAAATATATTATAAAAGTTCTGCTCCATACTATTAAAAATTAATTAAAATAATCCTCTTATTCTACCTTCATTCTGATTCTGAACTATTTATATGTTAAACTATATTTTCTTTAAAATCAAGTAAAATCCTAGAGAATAATCTAAATAAATTTGGGGACAATATATAGGTTTACTAATAACTACACAATACAGTATTTACGATAGCATTAAAAAGAGACTGTTTTATTTATGCTCTAGCTTTTTCAATGAATCTTCTAATACTTTTTCAACCTCTTTTTTAGCAGAATATCGTTTGACTTTTAATAAATTCTCAGGTTTTAAAGAAGGATTACTAGGATTACTCGTTTCATAACAATTTTTATACTCTTTTAATTGAGGAATTGCATCGTACCACTTATTGTAAGATCGTGTGATGATAATGATTACAGGATCATTGTCATCCAAAACACGTTCTCTAATTAAATTGAATAAAAACTTTTGTGTTGGGAAATAACCTTCTTTGCTTATAAAATCATTTAATTTATCATCGTACTTAGTAGAGTAATATGGAAAATATTCAGCTAAAGCAACGTGTTTTGAAAACCAAGGAAGCTTTTCTTTTAAATCCTGTAAATTGTCTACATCATCAAACCATACTTTAAACTTTTTAGCCCAGTAACCAAATTCATTCGTATCTAGGTCAAAAGCATGAAAATAGAGGTTTCCTTTTAGCTGTAGATTATTTAAAAGAGTCTTTTGGTAGTTTTTATCGTGGTCATAAAGTGTTTTAAATTCAGGGGTGTAGCCAGGATTTTTAGATAAAACAATGATATCAGCATTTTGAATATCCCCCACAAATTGTTGCGGACAAAAACCTAATTGTAAACGGTAGATATCATCTTTTAGATTTTTGTAGTGTTTTGTAGAGGTGTATTTTTTGATTAGTTCAACATCTTCGGTAGCAAGAATAGCTTGCTCTCCATTTATATCGACGTTAGATAATTGATTCCAGGGATTTTTAGTTGTAGTCATTTTATTTTTCCTTTCTTTTTGTAGAATTACTATATTTTACGATGTTTTAATATTAAATACAAAAATAGATTTTATTAATATATTCTCGATTATAAAAGAATCTGAGTGAGGAAACGATTTTGAATATCAATAGATATAATATTATTTATATCACCTTTCACACCGCCGTAAATGATGTTCGGAATACGTCGGCTCTACTAAACTGTAACGAATTCTCATTGCCAAGTCTACAAATTATTTTCAATACTATAGGCCAGATAGAATTAACTAAAAAGTATAAGACTAGTACAAAAAGTCCGATAAATTGGAAATATTTTGAGAACAACGATTAATTTAAAAAAGAATGACGGTGAGATTTATTACTTTTATTTATACTCACTTTGTTAGTTTAATTAAAAGCCATTTTTTTACCATAATCTAAGAGATAGCAATTTTTAATAGGCTTTATTTTAAAACTCAAGATCTAACAACCATTTCAATTAGTTAAATCTTTCAATCTTTCTTCTCCAGATTTAAGCATATCCTTCTCTACTTGACTCCACTCCCCAAACAGTAACTCTTGAAGAACATCTGCCGCTGAAGTTGTATTTTCTTTTGCATCATATACACAACCTCTATCTCGTTGGTAAATTTGAATTCTTTCAAAGATAGCTAGTTCTTCCAATTGTCGTGTATTATCAACTAGATGATTTACAATGAAA
>NZ_PNGD01000023.1:0-7764 GCF_002871495.1 Streptococcus sp. UMB0029 | reverse complement strand
AAGGACTTTTCCTGTTACCTTATCTCCTGGATTCTTATCTGAAGGAATGGTTACAGTAACTTTTCCTTTGTCATCTACTGTGATAAGGCCTGGAGTTCCACTTGTGTAGGTTGTACCTGATGGAATAGTCTTACCATTGGCTTCGCCTACTGGAATCTCTACTGATTCGCCTGGTTTGCCATTTCCATCGTCATACTTCGGTGTGTAGTCATCCTTATCACGGTTGACTACTGTCACTTTTACAGGGACTTCTTCTTCTGAGCCATCTGGATAGCGGACAAGGACTTTTCCTGTTACTTTATCTCCTGGATTCTTATCTGAAGGAATGGTTACTGTGACTTTTCCTTTGTCATCTACTGTGATAAGGCCTGGTGTTCCACTTGTGTAGGTTGTACCTGATGGAATTGTCTTACCATTGGCTTCGCCTACTGGAATCTCTACTGAAGCTCCTGGTTTGCCTGTACCATCATCATACTTCGGTGTGTAGTCATCTTTATCACGGTTAACTACGGTTACAGTGACTGGGACTTCTTCTTCTGAGCCATCTGGATAACGGACGAGGACTTTTCCTGTTACTTCATCACCTGGGTTCTTATCTGAAGGAATGGTTACCGTTACTTTTCCTTTGTCATCTACTGTGATAAGGCCTGGTGTTCCACTTGTGTATGTTGTACCTGATGGAATTGTCTTACCATTGGCTTCGCCTACTGGAATCTCTACTGATTCGCCTGGTTTGCCATTTCCATCGTCATACTTCGGTGTGTAGTCATCTTTATCACGGTTAACTACGGTTACAGTGACTGGGACTTCTTCTTCTGAGCCATCTGGGTAGCGGACAAGGACTTTTCCTGTTACCTTATCTCCTGGATTCTTATCTGAAGGAATGGTTACAGTAACTTTTCCTTTGTCATCTACTGTGATAAGGCCTGGTGTTCCACTTGTGTAGGTTGTACCTGATGGAATAGTCTTACCATTGGCTTCGCCTACTGGAATCTCTACTGATTCGCCTGGTTTGCCATTTCCATCGTCATACTTCGGTGTGTAGTCATCCTTATCACGGTTGACTACTGTCACTTTTACAGGGACTTCTTCTTCTGAGCCATCTGGGTAGCGGACAAGGACTTTTCCTGTTACTTCATCACCTGGGTTCTTATCTGAAGGAATGGTTACCGTTACTTTTCCTTTGTCATCTACTGTGATAAGGCCTGGTGTTCCACTTGTGTATGTTGTACCTGATGGAATAGTCTTACCATTGGCTTCGCCTACTGGAATCTCTACTGATTCGCCTGGTTTGCCATTTCCATCGTCATACTTCGGTGTGTAGTCATCCTTATCACGGTTGAC
This sequence comes from Streptococcus sp. UMB0029, assembly GCF_002871495.1. Classification (GTDB taxonomy): domain Bacteria; phylum Bacillota; class Bacilli; order Lactobacillales; family Streptococcaceae; genus Streptococcus. The sequence continues at coordinate 6,420 of NZ_PNGD01000023.1, read as the reverse complement.
TACTGTCACTTTTACAGGGACTTCTTCTTCTGAGCCATCTGGGTAGCGGACAAGGACTTTTCCTGTTACTTTATCTCCTGGATTCTTATCTGAAGGAATGGTTACCGTTACTTTGCCTTTGTCATCTATTGTGATAAGGCCTGGAGTTCCACTTGTGTAGGTTGTACCTGATGGAATTGTCTTACCATTGGCTTCGCCTACTGGAATCTCTACTGATTCGCCTGGTTTGCCATTTCCGTCATTGTACTTCGGTGTGTAATCATCTTTATCACGGTTGACTACTGTCACTTTTACAGGGACTTCTTCTTCTGAGCCATCTGGGTAGCGGACAAGGACTTTTCCTGTTACTTCATCACCTGGGTTCTTATCTGAAGGAATGGTTACCGTTACTTTGCCTTTGTCATCTACTGTGATAAGGCCTGGTGTTCCACTTGTGTATGTTGTACCTGATGGAATTGTCTTACCATTGGCTTCGCCTACTGGAATCTCTACTGATTCGCCTGGTTTGCCATTACCATCATTATACTTCGGTGTGTAGTCATCTTTATCACGGTTAACTACGGTTACAGTGACTGGAACTTCTTCTTCTGAGCCATCTGGGTAGCGGACAAGGACTTTTCCTGTTACCTTATCTCCTGGATTCTTATCTGAAGGAATAGTTACTGTGACTTTTCCTTTGTCATCTACTGTGATAAGGCCTGGTGTTCCACTTGTGTATGTTGTACCTGATGGAATTGTCTTACCATTGGCTTCGCCTACTGGAATCTCTACTGATTCGCCTGGTTTGCCATTTCCATCATCATACTTCGGTGTGTAATCATCTTTATCACGGTTAACTACGGTTACAGTGACTGGGACTTCTTCTTCTGAGCCATCTGGGTATCTTACTAAAACTTTTCCTGTTACTTCGTCACCTGGGTTCTTATCGGCTGGAATAGTTACAGTGACTTTTCCTTTGTCATCTACTGTGACTACGCCTGGTGTTAAGCTTGTGTAAGTTGTGCCTGCTGGAATAGTCTTACCATTGGCTTCACTTACTGGAATGCCTACTGAAGCTCCTGGTTTGCCATTGCCATCATTGTACTTAGGTGTGTAGTCATCTTTATCACGGTTAACTACGGTTACTTTTACAGGGACTTCTTCTTCTGATCCATCTGGGTAGCGGACAAGGACTTTTCCTGTTACCTTATCTCCTGGGTTCTTATCTGAAGGAATGGTTACCGTTACTTTGCCTTTGTCATCTACTGTGATAAGGCCTGGTGTTCCACTTGTGTATGTTGTACCTGATGGAATTGTCTTACCATTGGCTTCGCCTACTGGAATCTCTACTGATTCGCCTGGTTTGCCATTGCCATCATTGTACTTAGGTGTGTAGTCATCTTTATCACGGTTAACTACGGTTACTTTTACAGGGACTTCTTCTTCTGATCCATCTGGGTAGCGGACAAGGACTTTTCCTGTTACCTTATCTCCTGGGTTCTTATCTGAAGGAATGGTTACCGTTACTTTGCCTTTGTCATCTACTGTGATAAGGCCTGGTGTTCCACTTGTGTATGTTGTACCTGATGGAATTGTCTTACCATTGGCTTCGCCTACTGGAATCTCTACTGATTCGCCTGGTTTGCCATTTCCATCGTCATACTTCGGTGTATAGTCATCTTTATCACGGTTAACTACGGTTACAGTGACTGGGACTTCTTCTTCTGATCCATCTGGGTAGCGGACAAGGACTTTTCCTGTTACCTTATCTCCTGGATTCTTATCTGAAGGAATGGTTACAGTAACTTTTCCTTTGTCATCTACTGTGATAAGGCCTGGTGTTCCACTTGTGTATGTTGTACCTGATGGAATTGTCTTACCATTGGCTTCGCCTACTGGGATTCCTACTGATTCACCTGGTTTGCCATTTCCATCATTGTACTTCGGTGTGTAATCATCTTTATTTGGACGTCCTACGACTACTGGAACATTTACTGTATCATGTGAACCATCTGGGTATGTGACTTTCACTACCGCATTTCCGACATTACCTGATGTATTTGTTGACGGTTTACTTTGTACCGTTAAAGTTCCTGGAGCAAAGTTTTGTACTTTAGCCTTCACTTCATCATCCGTAATGTTATGGTTATACGGAACTGTTAAGGTTTCTCCTGTTGGATTGTGAGCTTCTGCTTGGCTTCGTACTGTAATTCTAATTTGTTTTGTAGTTGAACGATTGTTTTTATCGTACGCCTTAATTGTTACAGTATAATAACCTACTCCTGCTGTTGGTGTTCCTGTAATTTGGTTATTCGCATATCTTAATCCTGCAGGTAAGTTAGTTACTTCAATCGGATTATTATCGCGCATTCCTACTCCACCTGTATTATCTACAGCTGTTACTGGAATTGGGGTAATCGATTCATTTTTCGTTACTGTTGCGCTTTCCGCTGTAATTGTTGGTCCTGTTACGTCTGTTACTGTAACTGGTACATTCACATTGTCAAATGTTCCATCTGGGTATGTGACTTTCACTACCGCATTTCCTGCGTTTCCTGCTGTAGCTGTTGATGGTCTACTTACAATTGATAAAGTTCCTGGGCCAACATTACTTACTTTTGCTTTTAATTCCGCATCTGTAATGGTATGGTTTTGATTTACAGTTAATCCTGCCCCTGTTGGATTGTGAGCTTCTGCTTGGCTTCGTACTGTAATTCTAATTTGTTTTGTAGTTGAACGATTGTTTTTATCGTACGCCTTAATTGTTACAGTATAATAACCTACTCCTGCTGTTGGTGTTCCTGTAATTTGGTTATTCGCATATCTTAATCCTGCAGGTAAGTTAGTTACTTCAATCGGATTATTATCGCGCATTCCTACTCCACCTGTATTATCTACAGCTGTTACTGGAATTGGGGTAATCGATTCATTTTTCGTTACTGTTGCGCTGTCCGCTGTAATTGTTGGTCCTGTTACGTCTGTTACTGTAACTGGTACATTTACAGTATCAAATGTTCCATCTGGGTATGTGACTTTCACTACCGCATTTCCTGCGTTTCCTGCATTAGCTGTTGATGGTCTGCTTACAATTGATAATGTTCCAGGAGCATAGTTACTTACTTTTGCTTTTAATTCCGCATCTGTAATAGTATGGTTTTGGTTTACAGTTAATCCTGTTCCTGTTGGATTGTGAGCATCTGCTTGGCTTCGTACTGTAATTGTGATTGTTTTTGTAGCCATATTCCCATTTTTGTCATAGGCTTTAATGGTTACTGTACTATTTCCAGGCGCTCCAGTCGGTGTTCCCGTAATTCGATTATTCGCATATGTTAATCCTGTTGGTAATCCTGTTACTTCGATCGGATTATTATCGCGCATTCCTACTCCACCTGTATTATCTACAGCTGTTACAGAAATTGGAGTGATTTGTTCACGGCTTGTTACTGTAGCATTACCTGCTGTGATTGTTGGAGCTATCTTATCACGTGAAGTTACAGTAAGAGTAAAGGTTACTGGTGTCGCTCTGTGATTAGCATTATCCGTAGCATTGAAAGTAATTGTATTAGTCTTACCAACATCTTCTGCTGTTGTTGTAATCGTAATTCGTCTTATTTTTTCAGTATCAGTGTCTGTTGGTGAAGCTATAGAGGCTTTCCCTGAAAAGACTCTAGTACCGTATTTTTTTAGAAAATCATTAGCATCAAGATTAACATGTTTATTATCTCTTGCTGTTACTGTAAAGGTTACAGTTTGTCCTTCAACTACTGTTTGATTAGCTGGTGTAATAGCTAATGTTGGTGCTTGTGTATCTGGTGCTTCTGTTGGTGTAACTGGATCACTTTTCTCAGAGACTACAACTCCACCATTGTCAACCGTTGTTTCAGCTTTAAGAGGATTTCCTGGTAAAGCTCCTGATACCGTAATTCTTGCAGTTGTCCCATTTGATGTTCCTTGTCCAATCACACGATTTCCATCGTATAATTTTACAACAGATCCATTTTTAACCCCGCTACCTACATTAACTTCTATTGTTTGATTTGTTAAGCCTTTTTTGTTCACTACACTCGTTGTAATCGTAGGTTTTTTAGGGTTAACCGTAAAGTAAACTCTTCCATCTGATCCTGAATTTGCATCTTTTGATGTAGAGCCATCTTGGTATCTTGCAATTGCTGTATAAGTGAACTTACCAGCATTTGCTGTACTTGGAGAATTATTTCCTTCCCAACTCCAGCTCATTCTAGCAGGGAAATCTCCACTGCCCTTACGCGTAATATATTTATCCGCTACAGGATTACCTGTGTTTAGAATTGTATCTCCTACAACTTTTGTATGAGTGCTACCTTGGATAGGGTATAGTTTTGCCTGTTTTTCTCTTAATGTTGGTTGTACTGGTTGGTCTGGATAATCTGTATATTTCGGTTCATTTGCATCTTTTCCTGAAACAAATGTATATGCTTGGTTTGTAGTTTTTCCGAACGTACCCGCAACTGCTAATGCAAAGGCCTCTCTTACCTGATCATCTGTTACTCCAGCTTTCAGCTTAGCTTTCAATTGCATGTGAATCGCAGAATCTCTATCCTCTGTTTTAATCCCGAAACCATAAGAGTATTGATTAAATTTGCTCTCCGTTCTTGTTACCGCATGGATTAAAAGTGGATCATTACTATTCCCTTTAAAGGTTTCACTCATGTCTTGGTTATAACTTCTATTATGTCTAATATCTAATGCGTTGAAATACGTTAATTTTTTCCAACCTGAACCATAATCAACTGAATTTCTTAAGAAATTAACATTATAAGTAGCCGTTCTAGTAAAGTTTTCTGGATTTTGAGAAAGCGTTCCAGAGTTACCATTTCTCGTATAAGTTTCAAATTTTAAATCTCTTAAAGTATTATCTTTATAAAGACCCTCGCTTGTTAAATCTAAAATTTGAGGTGGTAAAATTAATCGATAGATTTGATATCTACTTAGGTGAGCCATTGAAACACCATCATTATTGAAGAAAACATCATAAACTACATAACGTTCTCCGTTGATTGTTGTCGTTTTAGCGAACATATCTACTTTTTTTTCGGTATATTCTCTTAATCCATTTCTAACGACTCTGCTTCCATCACTCGCACGGTGACGTTGATAAATTAATAAGTTGTCACTTGAATCCCATGTTGGAGAAATTGAAGCCGCTCTTACATTTGTTCCTTCTTCAATCTTATTCCCATTACGTGGGTCATTTTTACCTGAAGTTAGACGCAAAGTAGCAATTTTAACAGAGTTAAACATTCTCTTCACACGCTTTGTTACATCTTCAACATCGTTCAGAGAAATTGTTGTATTCTGAATAACCCCTTGGGCTAATCCCAAGAGTTCGTTAGCTTTTTCAAATACTTCTTTAGTTGATTCATGTTCAGGAAGCTCAAGAACTGCCGCTTGTAATTGTTCAGCAGACAATTTTAGCGATTCTTTCTTATCTGAAATAGTTTTATCAGCTTCACTTAGTTCAGAAGCTGTTTTATTATCTTTGATTTCAGTCTTATTCTCAGTTGCAGTTTCTTGAACCTTGCTTGATTCTTTAGTAGCATTTGATAAAGCAGTTAAATCACTTTCTAAAAGAGAAAGTAGTTCATTTACATCCTTCTGCGTTGCAGTATCACTGTCTAGTAGGGCTTGCCCTTTTTGAACTCTGTCCTTAATCGGAGAAATAACTGACTTGTCAAGATCTGATTTCGATGAAAGAGTAGTCTTTAACTCTTCAACTACTTTTTTTAATTTCGCTTTATCAACCACTTTGATAACGCTTTCAATATTAGTTACCAGTTCCTTTTCTGAAGGATTCTGTGCAACTTCTACTTTATTATCGGTAGGTTGTTGAATCTCTACAAGTGGTTTATCCTTCTCCTTCTGGTTAACCACATCTGTGGTAGGTTGTGAATGATTTTCAATCACACTATCCGCACTAGCAACGCGCGCACCCAAAAACATCAGTGCTGCAACAGCTACTGAAGCCGCACCAAAGCTATATTTACGAATAGAGAAGCGTAGAACCTTTTCACGTTGGTGACGCTTTATTCTATTGAGTGAATTTGATTTGTTTTCCATTGTTCCTCCTTATGTTATGTTAAAACACAAAATCAAATAAAAAGCAACTTTCATGGCCACACACCTTATAGTAATGCACCCATGAAACCTACTATGATGAGCATATCTTACACATCACAGCTATCACAGCTATCACAGCTATCACAGCTATCACAGCTATCACAGCTATCACAGCTATCACAGCTCAATTATACCATTTTTGATATATTTAAACAAGAAAAAAACTATTTATCGCATAAAACAAGTGCTAAGCTAACTTCTCAAAGTAACTTCCACTTGCCTGACCAAAGTGGAAATTAGTCTAAAACGGATTTTTATGGTGGAATTAAGTGTGAGACGTTTGAG
>NZ_PNGD01000022.1:0-7796 GCF_002871495.1 Streptococcus sp. UMB0029 | reverse complement strand
CCTTGAACGACATGCGTTAAAAGTTAGTTGAACCGCCGTATGCCGAACGGCACGTACGGTGGTGTGAGAGGGGCTAGAGATTATCCCCTACTCGATTAGTTGATAGTTTCGGACTAGATTCTTTACAATTGTTAAGGTTCTCGTTATAGGATACTTACTCCCTCTTTTTTGTTATATTAAACTCATAAAAAGATTGCAAATTTTTGTTCATTTTGATATATTCAATATATACAAAAAAACAAACTTGATGCTTAGTTGTGTATTCAGAAGGAGGTTATTTTTTAAAAAGTAAACGCTTACTTAGTGTCGAGAAAAAGAAATGAGGATTTTAATGAACAAAAGACTTTTCGATAAACGTTGTCATTATAGCATTCGTAAATTTGCTATAGGTGTGGCATCTGTGATGATTGGAGCTAGTATATTTGGCTTGTCGGCTGTACAAGCTGAGGACTTGTCTTCATCCAATACTCAGATAGAAGAAACAACGGTTCATCAACCCCAACCTTTAGATAAGCTTCCTGATGATGTGGCAGCTGCTATCGCAAAGGCTGATGAGAATGGTGGACGTGAGTTTGTAAAGCCAAAATCTGAAGCAACAGAAGAAAATGGGATTAAGGATACGGATTCTGCTAAACCTGTTAATGAAGGCAACCATGAATTGGCTGGTCCTAAAGTTGAAACTCCGAATAAAGTAGGAGAAGGAAACGAAGCTGAGGAGAAGCAAAAGTCTGAAGAGACAAATCCAAAGACTGCGGAAGAAAATCCGAAATCTACAGCAACAGTTGAGACAGATGTAAAAGAGGATGCTAAAAAGACTTTAGAAAAGGATCAGGTAAAACCGACTACAGATATCAAATCTTCTTCTGAAAAAACGCAAGCGCTTTCTAAAGAGTTAAGTAAAGCGGATGTTGAAAAAGAGAAGCAGCTATTATCAGATCGAAAACAAGATTTCAATAAAGATTGGTATTTTAAACTAAACGCCCAAGGAGATTTTTCAAAAAAAGATGTGGATGTTCATGATTGGTCTAAATTGAATCTTCCACACGATTGGAGTATTTATTTTGACTTCGATCACAAGTCTCCTGCTCGCAATGAAGGTGGTCAGTTAAATGGTGGAACAGCTTGGTATCGTAAGACTTTTACACTGAATGAAGCAGACAAGAACAAGGATGTTCGTATCAATTTTGATGGTGTTTACATGGATTCTAAAGTTTATGTAAACGGTAAATTTGTAGGACATTATCCAAGTGGTTACAATCATTTTTCTTATGATATTACAGAATTTTTGAACAAGGATGGCAGTGAAAATTCCATTACCGTTCAAGTGATCAATAAGCAACCAAGTAGTCGTTGGTATTCTGGAAGTGGGATTTATCGTGATGTAACCCTTAGTTATCGTGATAAAGTCCATGTTGCGGAAAATGGGAACCACATTACAACACCAAAATTAGCTGAACAAAAAAATAGCAATGTTGAAACACAAGTTCAAAGTAAGATTAAAAATACAGATAAAAAGGCTGCGAATGTCTTTGTGGAGCAACAGATTTTCACTAAGGAGGGTAAAGCTGTTTCAGAACTAGTTCGTTCTGCAACTAAGAGTTTGGCAGAAAATGAAACAGCACAATTTAATCAGAATATCTTGGTTAATCAGCCAACTCTTTGGACAACGAAAAGTTACCATCCTCAACTGTATGTGCTGAAAACAAAGGTTTATAAAGAAGATCAACTAGTTGATGTAACAGAAGATACATTTGGTTACCGTTATTTCAATTGGACTGCTAAGGAAGGTTTCTCTCTGAATGGTGAACGCATGAAATTCCACGGGGTAAGTATTCACCATGATAATGGAGCCTTGGGTGCAGAAGAAAACTATAAGGCTACCTACAGAAAATTAAAACTTCTGAAAGATATGGGAGTCAACTCCATTCGTACAACTCACAACCCGGCGAGCCCTCAGTTGCTAGATGCTGCGGCGAGTCTAGGACTTTTGGTTCAAGAGGAGGCTTTTGATACTTGGTATGGTGGCAAGAAGACTTACGACTATGGACGGTTCTTTGATCAAGATGCAACTCATCCTGAAGCTAAGAAGGGTGAGAAGTGGTCTGATTTTGATCTTAGAACAATGGTAGAACGTGATAAGAACAATCCGTCTATTGTGATGTGGTCTCTTGGAAATGAGGTAGAGGAGGCAAATGGTAGTCCTCGTTCTATTGAAACTGCTAAACGTTTGAAGACTGTTATCAAAGCGATTGATACTGAGCGTTACGTAACCATGGGTGAAAATAAATTTAGTCGTGCAGCGACAGGTGATTTCTTAAAAGTTGCAGAAATTATGGATGCTGTGGGTATGAACTATGGTGAACGTTTTTATGATGCGGTTCGTAGAGCGCATCCAGACTGGCTCATTTATGGTTCTGAAACCTCTTCAGCTACTAGAACGCGTGATTCTTATTACAATCCTGCTCGAATTCTTGGACATGATAACAGTCCAAATCGTCATTATGAACAATCTGATTATGGTAATGATCGTGTTGGATGGGGAAGAACAGCTACTGAGTCATGGACTTTTGACCGTGACCATGCTGGATATGCTGGACAATTTATCTGGACAGGAATTGACTATATCGGTGAACCAACTCCATGGCATAACCAAGATAATACGCCTGTGAAGAGTTCTTACTTTGGCATTATTGATACAGCTGGTTTACCAAAGAATGATTTCTACCTTTACCGTAGTGAGTGGTATAGTGATAAAGAAAAGCCAACTGTTCGCATTTTACCACATTGGAACTGGACTGAAGAGACTCTTAAGGAGCGCAAGATGCTGGTTGATGGAAAGGTTCCGGTTCGTACCTTCTCAAATGCAGCAAATGTTGAATTATTCTTAAACGGTCAGTCGCTTGGTAAAAAGGAATTTACTAAGAAAAGAACAGAAGATGGACGCCCTTATCATGAAGGAGCTAAACCAAGTGAATTGTATCTTGAGTGGCTTGTTAAGTACCAACCAGGTACACTGACTGCGATTGCTCGAGATGAAAATGGGAATGAAATTGCGCGTGATAGTGTGACAACTGCAGGGGAACCAGCAAGAGTTCGTCTAACTAAAGAAGAGCATGTTATCACTGCAGATGGTAAAGGTTTATCTTACATCCATTACGAAATTGTTGATAGTGACGGGAATGTTGTACCAACAGCGAATAATCTTGTTCATTTCAATCTGCATGGTCAGGGACAAATCGTTGGTGTAGATAATGGGGAACAAGCTAGTCGTGAGCGCTACAAAGCTCAAGCAGATGGAACATGGCAAAGACGTGCTTTCAATGGTAAAGGGGTTGTCATTGTAAAATCAACAGAAAAAGAAGGTAAATTTACTCTTTATGCAGATTCTGCTGGCTTGACATCTGATAGCGCAACAGTCGCGACTGTGTCTGGTAAGAAAGAAAACCATCACTTTGTAGCCTTTGCTCCTGTAAAAGCAACAACTGACGTGACTACAAATCCTGAATTGCCTCAAACAGTAACAGCTATTTATAGCGATGGCAGTGTTGAGGAAAAAACTGTCACTTGGGAAGTGCCATCTGACTTACTTACAAGTGCAGGTGAAAAGAAAGTATTTGGACGAGTGGAAGGTTTGGAAACCCAAGCTGAGGCACTTGTAAAAGTGGTTGCCTTAGATAAATGGTTGCCAAAAGTTGCTACAGTACCGGTTGGTACAAATGCGGCTGATTTGGATAAAACGTTCACAGCTGTTCTGACAGATGGTAGCTTAATTGATACAGAGGTTGTTTCTTGGACCTTGAAAGATCCTGCTGCTTTGACCAAGGAAGGGGGACGTACGGAGGCTACTGGTAAATTGGTAGATGACGACCGTGAAGTGACTGCAACCTTTATCGCAAGCAGCAAGGAAACAACAAGTAGCATTACAGGACTTACTGTTGGGGATAAAGCTCTTGAGAACTTCGAGTCTAGCAAGAATTATTACCGAGTATCTCTTCCTTACACTGCTAAAATCCCAAGTGTTGGAGCACAGACTACAGGCTATCAGGTAACTGTTCAGCAAGCTTCTTCTGATACTGGTTATCAGGCTTCTGTCTTCTTGAGTGACCAAAAGGGTGACTTGGTTCAAACTTACTTGATTCAATTCGTGAAGGAAGCACCTGCCTTGACCCGCTTGGAAGTAAACGTTGAAGGAAAAGAGAAGGCAACAGAAGACCAAGTTCTCCCTTATCATGTAATTGGGCATTATGAGGACGGTTCACAGACGGAATTTTCAGCGTCAGATGTCCACTTAGAAGCCAAGTCAGCTGATGGTGGTCATCTTGAGGTAAATGGACAGAACTTGTTGCTCTATACTAAGGGTCGTGTTACTCTAACTCCTCGTATTGACAATCAAACAGAAAAAACGCAATCTGTCGCAACTGAATTGGTGATTAAAGAAAATAAAGTAGAGAAGAAAATTGTCAAACTTCATCCAGTTTCTATCTCTACCGATATCAATCAGCAACCTAATTTACCTAGTCAAGTTGGAGCAGAATTTGATAAGGGTTTGCCTCGTAAGGTAGCTGTAACTTGGGACAAAGTAGCTGAAAAAGAATTGGGGCACTATCATAGCTTTACCATTAAAGGACATGTAGAAGGTACAGATATTGAGGCTCAAGCAACGGTGACGGTTGAAGGCTTGCAAGTTGCAGAGGAAATCAGCCTTACAGTACCTAAGGGTGAGTCGGTTCAATTGCCAGCTAATGTTCGTGCTTACCATTCTAATGGAACAACTATCTACAAAGATGTGGTTTGGAATCAGGTTCCAACCAACTTTAGTCAAACTGAAGGAGTCCATGAAATCAATGGTCGTTTAGTTGATAGTAATCTTACCACTAAAGCTCATGTTCGAGTGTCTAGTCAAGTTGTTGCTGGAAATAATATCTCTAAACAATGGACAGGCTCCCAATTGCCAGCTGCCATTGTATCAAATACAGGAGGAGATGATTCAGCTAATGCCTTGAACGACCTGACTGTGTCAAGAACGACAACAGGCGCTAAAAATAGATGGACTACTTGGAGAACAAATACTGATAATGACTGGGCTTCTATCTTGTTTGGTAATTCAGGAGACTTGACGAAACGTTTTGTCAACAATTTGTCGGTTGATTTTTATAGCGATAGAACAATTGGTCTTCCAAAAGAATACGTTATCGAATACTATGTAGGTCAGGAAGTTCCAGATCTTCCAAATGATGTCAATAATGCTCAACGAGATAGCAATCATCCATTTAATAATCCTGACAATTGGAAAGTAGTTGAAAACTTACATGCTCCAAGTCAGCTATCTGCAATTCAAACAAATCACTTTACATTTGATAAGGTAGAAACCTATGCTGTTCGTATACGCATGAAGAAAGCAGATGGAACAGCTGGTGTTGGTTTGACAGAGCTAACTGTTCTTGGAAATAAGGTAGTAAGCTCTACAAGTTCAGAGATTTCTATCCAAGTAGATGGTAAGGATCTTGAACACTTTAATCCATCTAAGACTGATTACTATATTCCTCAATCTAGCAAACAAATCACTGCAACAGCTAGCAATAATGGTTTGGTAACAGTTGTGCCTGCAACAAGTCCAAAAGGCGCAACGCGTTTCATCTTGAAAGCAGAAGATGGTACGGTATTGAAAGAATATCGAATCTTCCGTAATGATGAGAGAGAAACTAGTCAACCTCTTGCTGCAGAAAATGGTGCTAAAATCTTGAATGTTGGTGCTCAACTTCAATTGCCTGCTGAAGTGACAGTCTATTATCCTTCACAAGCTGGCTGGGTTAAGGCTAACCTTGCAGTTCAATGGGATGCCATTCCTGAACATGCGACAGAACAGGAGGGAAGTTTTGAAGTAACTGGTCATGTAATAGGTACAGATTTAAGCACCAAAATGCAAGTAACAGTTGTAGCTAAAGGTAACCAAGTTCTGTCAGAAAATCCAAGCAACAATGAAACGGATTCTAAAGCCTTTGCTTCGACAACGAATGATGTACAAGTAAATTCACATGATAGAATTTTCTACATCAATGATGGAAAATACATTGAGGACGGACGTTGGACAAACTGGTCTCGGACTCCGAAAAATCAAGAAACTTCTGTCGGACTACTCTTTAAGAAGGGCGGCAAAATTGCCTCCCAATCTATTGGAAAAGTAGCCATTCAATTCTTTAAAGATAGTGGAACAGATGCCCCAGAGAAAATGGTTCTAGAAAGATATATTGGTCCTGCCTTTACAGAACCAAGTACGATTTCTCGTTATGAAGAAAATGCCGACCATCCATTCAACAAGGCAGAAAATTGGGCACCAATTCCTTACAAAGCTTCTGGAGAAATCGTGGCTGGTAAGTCGATTGAATTTACATTTGATCCGATTCAGACAACAGCTATTCGAGCACGTTTGACTCGTAAATCTACAACTAATGGTCTAGCAGTAGTAGAGTTTAGTGCTTACTCTCCTGCTAAAGTAAGAGATGAAGAAACTCCTTCAGTGACTATTTCAGTTGCTGGAAAAGCATTGGAAAACTTTGATCCAAATGTGACAGATTATACTCTAACAACAATGGGTTCAAAACCAAAAGTCACTGCAACAACTAGTGGACATGGAGTAGTTACAGTTGTGGATCCTGGAAATACCAATCTTCCAACACTCGTTCGTCTTGTTTCTAAAGATGGAAATCTTATGAAAGAGTATCGTTTACACTTTAAGTCAGTCTTCCAAACAACACCAACAGAAGGCGTTAAGAACTTAGTAGCAGAAACTCTAAGCTTGGAAATTGAAAAGACTCCGCTTCCATTTAAAGAAGTTATTCGTGAAAATCCTGAACTTGCTCAAGGCCAACGTCGTGTTGTTTCTGAAGGACAAGATGGAGAAAAAGTTGACTATATTCAAGTTGTGGGAACTACTAGAACTATTGTTCATACTGAACAAAGAAAGGCTCAAGACCGCATTATCGAGGTAGGAGTGAAAGCATCTATTTCAAATAGCAAGGGCGAGGAGCCTGCGCTAGTCAATGAAGTCCCTGAATTCAAGGGAGGTACTAACTTTGTTGAAGGAGCAGTTAACGACATTTCAGAATACACAGGGAAACAATCAACTGTAGATAATCAGGTAGCACCAATCGCTGAGAAGCCTGACTTTAAAGACGGGGTAAATACAGGAGTGTCTCAAGATAGTAAACTTCCAGAGGATAAAGGTGATCCAGTAACAGTAGGAAATCAGGAAGTACCAGTTCGTGAGAAAACAGAGAATCCAGTACAGAACATAGCTAATAACCAGACTGCAGAAAGAAAGGCTTCAGCAGTCAAAGAAGATCAAAATAGCTTGCCAGAAACTGGTGAGAGAGAATCTGGTATAGCAATCTTCTTAGCAGGTGTTAGCTTGGCCTTGTCAGCAGCACTATTGGCTACAAAACGTAAAGAAGATTAGACTTTATCTCTAAAGCATTCTGATTTTTATAAATTGATCGAGGATTAAAAATTGAATCGATGAATGAGCAGAGCTACTATGATATAGAACCTCAATTTGAGGAGAAATATAGTAGATCCTTGCATGATAAAGCGCATCGTATTAAGGTTTTCAACACCTGATATTATGCGTTTTTTCTGAGGTTTAAGACTTTTCCCCAGTCTCTTTTCAGATGAATTCCTTGGTAGCGGCAAAAAAATATGCTACACTATTAATATGAAAATTTTAATCCCAACAGCAAAAGAAATGAACACAGATTTGCCAAGGATCGAGGCAACTCCTTTAAGACCAGAAAGTCAGA
>NZ_PNGD01000021.1:8479-11438 GCF_002871495.1 Streptococcus sp. UMB0029 | reverse complement strand
GACACGGAATTCCACTGGTTTTTAGGATTTTTATCAGACTAACTTCCACTTCTACTAACAGCGGAACTTCGTTTGGGAATTTAGCAAACAAGTGCTAAAACATTTAATTATTAACAAAATGTTGATATATTATATATTTAAATACAAGCAACTCTCTATCTTTGAAGTAAATCTTTAACCACTTATCATATCAGATAATCCGTCGTCATCTTTGATAGTAAAAAAACAATCATCTAAAAAATTTAATGGTAACAGATGACTTACACTATGTCTCAATTAATAGCGTACCCAATTGAGAGCTTCTTATACTCTTCGAAAATCTCTTCAAACCACGTCAGCGTCGCCTTACCGTACTCAAGTACAGCATGCGGCTCGCTTCCTAGTTTGCTCTTTGATTTTCATTGAGTATTAGTACAAAGATTAGTATCTACTTTCCAAAAATACAACAACGGCCTTGTACCTCTTAAAATGAGGAACAAAGCCGTTTCTTGATCTTTTGTATTCATTGCCCACCTAACAATGATCCATTCATATTTGACTAAATGTTTATTTTAGTCTTCTTTTTTCTTTCCAAGAGCAAGTCCGAGACCACCTAACATGCCAAGAAGTCCTAGAGAGGCAAGAGTCGCATTTGATTCTGTTCCTGTATTTGGCAATACATTTTGAGAATCATTTGACTTAGCACCATTGTCAATAGTAGTATGAGTATCTACCTGATCTACATTCGAATTAACTGCATTTGGAGTTGTTGGTGCAGGTATATCTTGATCAGAACCTCCATTAGTAGCAGGTGTAACTAGCGTATCAAGTGTCACTGGCGCAACTGGAATGGTATTTGTATTTGAACCTACTTTTCTGAAAATGTGGGTCATTACTGGTGCATTTTCATCAATCATTGTTCTTACAAATTCATATCCTGGAATTAATCCATGTCCAGCATCCTTTTCATTACCTGTCTTAACGGATTGTTTCAATACATTTCCATCTTCATCAATCCAGAGAACCTCAATCATTAGCTCTGGCAATGCAATTGAATCCGCTAATACACCGTTTTCAAAAATTGTTACCTTAGCTGGAGTTGTTACATTAGGAACTTCCACAGCTGATTTATCTGGCTCAGTAATCTTACTTGTACCTGAGAGTTTACCTTCTGGGAGATCACTGTTTGGTACTTTACCTTTACCATCTTCACCTGGGATCTCTACCTTAGTTCCTGATGGGTATGTTAAGTCATCTGGCTTCTTCGGTGTTACTGTAACGTCACCTGTCTTAGGAGATTGTTCTAACTCTATTTTTGTTTCTTTACTTGTTCCATATGTTCGAACTGTTGTTGGAGTTACCTTGCCTGTTTTTAGATCAACTTCATAGCTAGTGGTATCAATCACATCACGACCTTCAGAATCTTTAGATTGTTCAACCTTTGTTTTCGCACCAACTTTAACGATTGTCTTACCTGCTAGGGTGACGACTGGATTACCAACGTGTTCTGTGATATGACCGTCATTTGGATCTACATCGTAAGTGGTTGTAGTAACTGTTTTACCTTTTTTACCCTCAGTACGCTGGTCTGGTGTACCGAAGTCTTTTTCTACATCTTTAACGTATTCCACTTCTGGTTCAATCAGGATTTCTACTACTTTGTCTTTGGCTGGGACTTTAACAATTGTTTCTGTTGGATTTACTACTACTGCTTCTCCTACTCTTTCTGTAATTGTTCCATCTGCTGAATTTACTTCGTAAGTAGTTGTTGTTGTACGTGAACCTGCTTGGCCTGCTTCTTCTACATTGTCTTGGCCTTTGTCGCGTGTATCATCTTTTACGTATTTCTTAGGTGATAGGATTTCTGTTGTTTCTACTTTATCCTTCGCTGCGACTTTGACAATAGTATTAGTTGGTTCTTTCGTACGAACTGGTTGACCTTCACTTGCTGTAATCTTTCCAGTATTAGGATCCACAGTGTAAATGGTTGTGATAGTGTCTTCACCATCTTCACCTTTAACAGTAGTTGGGGCTGTACCTTTTTCTTTCGTATCGTCTTTTTCATAGATAACAGGGGATGGTACAGGTCGTGTCTCAATTATTGGTTCTTTGATTGTTCCATAAGTTCGAACAGTTGTTGGAGTTACCTTACCTGTTTTTGGATCAACTTCATAGGTAGTAGTATCAATCACATCACGACCTTCAGGATCTTTAGATTGTTCAACCTTAGTTTTCGCACCAACTTTAACGATTGTCTTACCTGCTGGGGTGACGACTGGGTTACCAACGTGTTCTGTGATATGACCATCTTTTGGATCTACATCGTAAGTGGTTGTAGTAACTGTTTTACCTTTAGCTCCTTGAACGCGTTCATTAGGTGTGTCAACTTCTCGTTCACCATCTCTAACATACTCAACTTCTGGTTCAATCAGGGTTTCTACGACTTTGTCTTTGGCTGCGACTTTAACAATTGTTTCTGTTGGATTTACTACTACTGGTTCTCCTGCTCTTTCTGTAATTGTTCCATCTGCTGGATTTACTTCGTAAGTAGTTGTTACTGTGCGTGAACCTGATTGGCCTGCTTCTTCCACATTTGGTTGATCTTTGTCGCGTGTATCATCTTTTACGTATTTCTTAGGTGATAGGATTTCTGTTGTTTCTACTTTATCCTTCGCTGCGACTTTGACAATAGTATTAGTTGGTTCTTTCGTACGAACTGGTTGACCTTCACTTGCTGTAATCTTTCCAGTATTAGGATCCACAGTGTAAATGGTTGTGATAGTGTCTTCACCATCTTCACCTTTAACAGTAGTTGGGGCTGTACCTTTTTCTTTCGTATCGTCTTTTTCATAGATAACAGGGGATGGTACAGGTCGTGTCTCAATTATTGGTTCTTTGATTGTTCCATAAGTTCGAACAGTTGTTGGAGTTACCTTACCTGTTTTTGGATCAACTTCATAGGTAGTAGTATCAATCACAT
>NZ_PNGD01000021.1:0-8175 GCF_002871495.1 Streptococcus sp. UMB0029 | reverse complement strand
CAACCTTTGTTTTCGCACCAACTTTAACGATTTTTGATACCATTTCTGTTCTGATAACAACCGGTATTCCATCAGTTACTGTACCGTTAGTTGCATTAACTAGTGTTGATGTGGCTGTTACTATCTTACCTTCAGATCCATTATTAGTAACCGTGTTAGTTCCTACATCTTTGGTTTTATCTGTTTCATACCGTGTTGTTACTGGAATTATTTTGGTTACAACTTTAGATTTAGCGCCATCTTTCTTGAACACTTCCTTTTTCTCTGTTGGAGTAAGGGAACCCGTGCTTGCATTAACTGAGTAGGTTGTGGTCTTCTTAACAACGTCATCGATTTCTTTGAGATATTCAACCTCGTCTTTAGCTGGCACTTTGAGCACTGTCGGAGTTGAAGGGGTGATAACTGGTTGGCCTTCATGCGGAATAAGACTGCCGTCTGCAGGGTTAACAGTATAGGTTGTGGTTACTGTTCTTGTACCTGGAGTACCAGCTACTGTGATAGTTTCTCCTCCTTTAGCTCTCGTAACGTCTTTCTCATAACGAACATTTGGTTCGAGTGGTGTAACGACAACTGTTGATTTAGCGCCATTTTGTTTGAAGATTTCTGTTGTCTCTGTTGGAGTAAGGGAACCGGTATTTGCATCCACCGCGTAAGTGGTTGTCTTCTTAACTACATCATCGCCTTCTTTAAGGTATTCAATATCATCCTTAGCTGGAACTTTGACCACTGTAGGAGTTGACGGTTTGATAACGGGTTGTCCTTCATGCGGAATAAGTCTACCATCTGTCGGATTAACAGTGTAAGTGGTAGTGACTGTTCTTGTACCTGGAGTACCAGCTACTGTGATTTTTGATTCACCTTTGACTCTTGTGGCGTCTTTTTCATAACGCACACTTGGCTCAAGTGGTGTAACAACAACTGTTGATTTAGCGCCGTTTCTCTTGAAGATTTCTGTTGTCTCTGTTGGAGTCAGTTCACCTGTACTTGCACTGACTTGGTAGCTGGTCGTCTTCTTAACAACGTCATCACCTTCTTTGAAGTATTCAACCTCATCTTTAGCTGGCACTTTGACCACTATAGGTCTTGATGGGACTACTACTGCAGGTTCTTCACGTGGAATGAGGCTGCCATCTGTAGGATTCACAGTATAGGTTATAGTGACTGTTCTAGTACCTGGAGTACCAGCTTCTGTGATTTTTACTTCACCTTTGGCTCTTGTGGCATCTTTCTCATAACGAACACTTGGCTCTAGTTGGGTAACGACAACTGTTGATTTGGCACCATTTTGTTTGAAGATTTCCTTTTTCTCTGTTGGAGTAAGGGCACCGGTGCTTGCATTCACTTCGTAAGTGGTAGTCTTCTTAACCACATCATCGCCTTCTTTGAGGTATTCAACCTCATCCTTAGCTGGCACTTTGACCACTGTCGGAGTTGAAGGGGTGATAACTGGTTGTCCTTCATGCGGAATAAGGCTACCATCTGTAGGATTAACCGTGTAGGTGGTAGTTACTGTGCTCGTACCTGAAGTACCAGCTGTTGTTACATTTTTTCCGCCTTTAGCTCTTGTGGCGTCTTTTTCATAACGAACACTTGGCTCTAGTTGGGTAACGACAACTGTTGATTTAGCACCATTTGGACTGGTAATTTCTTTCCTTACAGTTGGAGTAAGGGCACCGGTGCTTGCATTCACTTCGTAAGTTGTTGTCTTCTTAACAACGTCGTTGCCTTCTTTGAGGTATTCAACCTCATTCTTAGCTGGGACCTTGACCACTGTAGAAGTTGAGGGTTTGATAACAGGTTGGCCTTCATGCGGAATGAGGCTACCATCTGTAGGATTAACCGTGTAGGTGGTAGTTACTGTGCTTGTACCTGGAGTACCAGCTGTTGTTACATTTTTTCCACCTTTAGCTCTCGTGGCATCTTTTTCATAACGAACACTTGGCTCAAGGGGCGTAACAACAACCTTGGTCTTAGCGCCATCTTTCTTGAAAACTTCCTTTTTCTCTATTGGAGTAAGGGCACCGGTGCTTGCATTCACTTCGTAGCTGGTTGTCTTCTTAATAACATCATCGCCTTCTTTGAGGTATTCAACCTCATCCTTAGCTGGGACTTTGACCACTGTCGGTTTTGATGGGACTACTACTGCCGGTTCCTCATGCGGAATGAGGCTACCATCTGTCGAATTGACTGTGTAGGTTGTGGTTACTGTTCTTGTACCTGGAATACCAGCTACTGTGATTTTTGCTTCACCTTTGGCTCTTGTGGCGTCTTTTTCATAACGAACACTTGGCTCTAGTTGGGTAACGACAACTGTTGATTTAGCGCCGTTTGGACTGGTAATTTCTTTCCTTACTGTTGGAGTAAGGGAACCCGTGCTTGCATTAACTGAGTAGGTTGTGGTCTTCTTAAGCACATTATCGCCTTCTTTGAGGTATTCAATCTCATCCTTAGCTGGAACTTTGACCACTGTAGGAGTTGACGGTTTGATAACGGGTTGTCCTTCATGCGGAATAAGGCTACCATCTGTAGGATTAACCGTGTAGGTTGTGGTTACTGTTCTTGTACCTGGAATACCAGCTACTGTGATTTTTGCTTCACCTTTGGCTCTTGTGGCGTCTTTTTCATAACGAACACTTGGCTCTAGTTGGGTAACGACAACTGTTGATTTAGCGCCATTTCGCTTGAACACTTCATCAAGTATATTTTTAGTAATCTGTCCTGTATCGGGATCTTTGATACTAACAGTTGTTGACTTAATGATGTCATCTCCGCGTTTACTATATACAGAAGTTTCTCCAACTTTTTCTACAGATTTGACTGTTGCAATTTTTTTATCTTGATAACCTGTCCCATCCAAGGAAATTCGTTTCCCAGATATAAACTCTGATCGTCTATTAATCATATCGGCTTCAAAATAAGAACGTGAACTATGACCTCCGCTTGTTTGTCCAACATTTATAACAACATCACTATCATTACTGACACCTTTTCTTATCGTCGAATCATTATCAACAATATAATGTGTCATTTTCCCAGACTTAGCTATTTTTTTACTATCTAGACCTTTCTGCCAAAATTCATTATTGGAAAAGAAATTGGTCACAACTTTTGGGGCATTAAAGGTTGTTCCTTTTTTTAATACATTATTATAAAAGTTTCTATAAGCCCGCTGTTCTTTAGAAGACATGACTCTGCTGTCAGAATACGCCAACTGATAGGCTTCAACCATTGCCCGTTGTACTAAATATCCTCCTAAAGAGTGTCCTGTCAAATATAGATTGGTAATGCTCTTATCTTTAGCCAGTTCACGCATGATATTTTCTGCATCGATCCCTTGTTGAGGATTTCTTCCTGTTCCAAGTGTTATATCAGCTCCTATATCTTTGGCATCACTTGTTCCACGAAAGGCTAATACTTGTGCAGTTCCATTTGGTAAATATAAGAAATCACTCTTAGTTTCATACAAGACAGCATCTAGTCCACTAGAGGTATGGTAACTTTTCTTCCTTTCCCAATAAGGCCCCAATTCCTTATTCATCATCATATACTCATAACGTGGTCTACTGTCACCATTCTTTTTATATAACTCTGACTCTGTTAAGGGTCTCTTATGATCCAGCACTCTATCAATATAATTATCATCACGGTAGGACAATTCCATGAACATAATCATATCGCGCTCACTGACATTCCATTTTAATTTTTCATCTGGCTTTTCTTTACTGTCAATAATACCATCACCATCAGTATCTTCTAACATAGGATGACTATTGTAGCCTACATACTTTTTCCCGCCTTTTTCATAAATATAAAGTTCATCTTTATCCTTCAAGTAATCATCATCTGTATAAGCTTCTGGACTTAACTTAGGGCCGTTTAGTAACAAACTGTCAAGCTTATTACCTTCTGAACCGATTACTCCTGCTTTGATTTTTTTAGCATCTTCCTCAGTCAATTCATATTTTTTTATCTCGGAAGGATTTGATGCTGCTCTCACCGCTGGAGTGCTTGATCTGTCTTCACCTACCACGGAAGCCCTTGTGGTCAAGCTATTATTGCCCATCTCCCCAGATGTCTTAAGTTCTGTAGTTCTTGTAGATATTATTGGAGTATCTTTTGGGGCTGGACTGGAAATAGAACCTCGATTCTCTGGTGAACTTTGAGACTCTTGTTTTTTCTCCACAGTAGGGGTCGAATTCTCCCTTTCAGAATTAGCCCCTATCTCTGTTGCCAAATTATTTTCCGTAGAAGCCAGTACTCCCTGGGATGGTGTAAACAAGGTAATTCCTATTAATACCGAAGCCACTCCAACTGAAAACTTTCGAATCGAAAAACGTTGACGTTTATTAAAAATGTCTTTCATTTTACCAACTTTCTTTCTCACTATTTTTTACAAAATAGAGGGTTCTAATATTTTTCTTTGACAGAATACTGAATCGTTTCTTGACTAAAATTTTAGAGCTTTTCCTCTACTTGATCATAAACCACCACATTGATTTCTAATCATAGAAAAAAATGGATCGATTAATATTACTAAAATATCAGTAAAATATAAAAAAATGTAAATATTTCACTTCCAACACTGCCATTATACCATAAAAAATCATAACACTCATGTGTTTTAAAAAAGGTTTATCAAAAAGTCTTTATACTCAATGAAAATCAAAGAGCAAACTAGGAAACTAGCCGCAGGTTGCTCAAAGCACTGCTTTGAGGTTGTAGATAAGACTGACGAAGTCAGCTCAAAATACTGTTTTGAGGTTGTGGATAGAGCTGACGTAGTCAGTATCATATACCTACGGCAAGGCGACGTTGACGTGGTTTGAAGAGATTTTCGAAGAGTATTAAAATCAAAAAACGCATAATATCAGGTATTGAATGAAAACCTTGATACTATGCGTTTTATCTTATACGTTTCACTAAATTTGCGACTACTATTTGAATCTTTATCCAACTCTGTCAAATCTAGATTTTTTCTTCTTTGATATCAATCACAATCTCTTCTGATTGGTCAAGAGTTTCGGCTTTTTCTTGCCATTGCTCCTTAAGATTATTGAATTGATCTTTTGATGCTTCTGTCGCTTGACGAGCACATGATTTGGCTTGAGCAAGGACACTGTCCACAGTGATTTCCCCTGCCTCAACCTGTTCTTTAGTTCTCAGAACAAAATCTGTAGCCTTCTCCTTAACTTCTGTCAGTTTTTCACAGACCTGCTCTTTAGCATACTCAGGATCTTCTCTTAAATCATCTAAAAAATCTTGAGCCTGACTGCAAACTTGTTTACCCTTGTCACTTGTTAAAAACAAGGCAAGAGCTGCACCTGAAACGGTTCCTAAAAGGATTGAGGATAGTTTACCCATAAGGTTTCTCCTTTTTTATTTTTTGAAAAATTTACTTGCAAGACGAAGAGCTGACAAACTTGCACCAGTCTTGAGTGTTTTTGAACCAGCTGAGGAAGCTTTCTTGCTCAAGACACGCGCATGGTCATTGAGGTCTGAAACAGATAGAGATAAATCTGCAACAGCATTAAAGAGTGGATCAATCGTTGCCACCTTGACATTGATATCATCTGCCAAGACATTGACCTTAGCCAACAATTCATTGGTGTGATGCAAGGTCACATCCACATCTGAAGTCAAGGTTTTAATCGTCTTCTCTGTTTCATCGATAACACGTCCAAGTTTTTGTACAGTGATAATCAGATAGACCAAAAAGACAATCAAAGCAAGGGCTACAAGAATATATGCAACTTCTAACATTTAGTTTTCCTCCTCTGTAACATAGTATGGGGCCTTCTTTCGATTTTGATATAGAATGATAAAAATACCCAATCCGATAAGAACAACTGAAAGCCATTGAGACACTCGAAGTCCAAAGAACATGAGGCTATCTGTTCGCATGCCTTCGATGACCATACGACCGAAACCATACCAAATCAAGTAGAAAGCAGTGATATGACCTCGTCTGAGGCTCTTCCATTTTCGTCTGGCAATCAAAATCAAGGCAAAACCAAGTAGATTCCATAGAGACTCATAAAGGAAGGTCGGCTGACGGTAGCTCCCTTCAATATACATCTGGTCACGGATAAAACCAGGTAGATAATCCAGATTATCCACTGCTGCACCATAAGCTTCTTGGTTAAAGAAATTGCCCCAGCGCCCCAGACTTTGGGCAATCATGACGCTAGGCGCCGCAATATCTAGAAAATCCCAAGTATTGATGAGTTTACGATCAGCAAAGATATAGAGCACAATAGCCCCAGTTATCAAACCACCGTAAATGGCCAAACCACCATTCCAAATGGCAAAAATCTCTCCCAAATTCTGACTATAGTAATCAAAACGGAAAATGACATAGTAGAGACGAGCTCCTAAAATAGCCAAGGGAAAGGCTATCAAGATAAAATCTAAAATATCGTCTGGTATGATCTTCTTTCTAGGTGCTTCTTTCATGGTCAAATAAACCGCAAGAATCAAACCTGTCACAATACACAAGGCATACCAACGAATGGCTATAGGGCCTAGATGAATAGCAATTGGATCAAGCATTAGGCACCTCGTTTTGAGCAATAAGATTTGTCAAGCGTTCTTCGAACAAACGCGTCGCATCAAAGCCCATTTCCTTAGCACGATAATTCATGGCAGCAGCCTCAATCACGACAGAGATATTTCGACCTGTTTTCACTGGAATACGGATACGAGGAATGGCTACGCCAGAAATTTCTAATTCCTCTGCATTGTTTCCTAGACGATCAAAAGTCTTATGCGTATCATAATTTTCCAAGTAAACAGCCAGCTGGACTTGTGAAGAATCCTTGACGGCACTGGCACCGTAGAGGCTCATAATATCGATAATCCCAACCCCACGAATTTCAATCAAGTGTTTCAAGATTTCAGCAGGTTCTCCCCAAAGAGTTAATTCATCCTTAGAGTAAATATCTACCCGATCATCTGCTACCAAGCGGTGACCACGTTTGACAAGTTCCAGGCCTGTCTCACTCTTACCGATACCACTATCACCTTGAATCAAGACACCCATCCCATAGATATCCATCAAAACCCCATGAACACTGGTACGTTCTGCCAAACGAGAATCAAGGTAATTAGATAACTCTCCAGACAAACGACTGGTCGCCGTACGGCTGGTTAAAATGGCAATCTTACACTCTCTAGCTGCCTTTAACATTTCTTCTGGAACCACCAAACCACGAGCAACAATGACCGCAGGTGTCTCAGGTAGAAACATTTTTTTCAAAACTTCATAACGGCTGTTGGAAGGCATACCAATCAGATATGACCACTCCTTCATCCCCAAGAGCTGGATCCGCTCTGGCGTATAGTAGTCAAAATAACCTGTCATTTCAAGACCAGGTCGCGTGATATCCGCTGTATTGATTTCCTTTTCAAGCAATTCTGGTTCGCCATAGACAATGTCTAGTCTAAGCTTTTCTATCACTTCTTTTACTAAAACCGACATCATTTCCTCCTTCAAGTGAGTTCTTCTCTCTATTATATCAAATTGTAGGAGGATATTTCAGATTTTTGCAGGCTTTGAAGTATTTATTTATACTCAATGAAAATCAAAGAGCAAACTAGGAAACTATCCACAGGCTGCTCAAAGCACTGCTTTGAGGTTGTAGATGAAACTGACGAAGTCAGCTCAAAACACTGTTTTGAGGTTGTAGATAAGACTGACGAAGTCAGTCACATATATACGGCAAGGCGACGTTGACGTGGTTTGAAGAGATTTTCGAAGAGTATTAAAAGAAAAAGGACTAGATTTCTCCAGCCTTTCATTTCTAATTAGAATTTTTTACGTTTACGAGCTGCTTCTGATTTACGTTTACGTTTTACAGAAGGTTTTTCATAGAATTCACGTTTGCGTGTTTCTTGAAGAGTACCAGCTTTAGTAACCGCACGTTTGAAACGACGAAGTGCGTCGTCAAGAGATTCATTCTTACGTACTACTGTTTTAGACATTTTTTTCACTCCCTTCAAGTTCAATATCTATTATATTCTACACGTAAAAGGAATAATTGTCAAGAGGAAACTAAGTTTTTTATTCTTCATAATGATTAAGCTAACTTCTCAAAGTAACTTCCACTTGCCTGACCAAAGTGGAAATTAGTCTAAAACGGATTTTTATGGTGGAATTAAGTGTGAGACGTTTGAGTT
>NZ_PNGD01000020.1:0-16470 GCF_002871495.1 Streptococcus sp. UMB0029 | reverse complement strand
CAGAGAAAAGATGGTGACCTTTAAATTTATGGAGGATAAAGATGGTCATCTGAAGATTCATTCAACTATTTCTAAGAAAGCGCGTGGTGCCTTCCTAACAGTCCTGATAGAAAATCAAGTAAAAACAGTGGAGGAGGCTCGTCGCTTAAGCTTTGCAGGATTTGCCTACAGAGAAGACCTGTCCCAGCCACAGGAATTGATTTTTGTTAAGGAGGTATGAAAAGAGAAAAATTCAAATTGAGGCTCAACTTCTTCGTTTTTGAAACGCATGAGGTTGGATAAAAAGTCTTTAAAATCAGAAAAATGCATATTATCAGATATTGAAAAAATTTGATGATATGTATTTTATTTTTCTAGAGTATTTTGGAGATGTTATACTTTAATTTTATTAGGATTGAAAGAAAAAATTAGTCATTTCCTATCTTTTCTATTGCTTTATCGGCTATCATTTGTTATATTAAAAGTGTAATTATTTTTTATTTAATGATGTAAGTGTTGCACTTTTTAGACAGAAAGGAGTATTTTTTTAAATAGCAGATGTAAACGCTTACGTATATAGTGAAAGGATTTAGGACTTAATGGATAAAGGATTGTTTGAAAAACGTTGTAAATATAGTATTCGAAAATTTTCATTAGGGGTTGCTTCTGTCATGATTGGTGCAGCTTTCTTTGGAACTAGTACTGTCCTAGCAGATTCTGCACAAACAGGTTCAACAGCAAATATCCCGGCTGATTTGGCTGCAGCTCTTGCAAATGCTAAAGAGGACGGAGGGCATGATTTTGAAGCACCAAAAGCTGGTGAAGACCAAGGTTCTCCTGAAGTAACTGAAGGGCCAAAGACTGAAGAAGAATTACTGGCAAAAGAAAAAGAAACTGCAATAAGCTCATCAACTTCAGATACTCTTCCTGATGAACTACGTGGAAAACTTGATAAGGCTGAAGAAAATGGTCATGCTGCATCAAAAGAAGACTTAGAAAAAGAAGATAAAAGTTTAGTTCCAGAAGATGTCGCTAAAACAAAAAATGGAGAATTAAACTATGGTGCGACTGTTGAAATTAAAAGCGCTGCGGGGATTGGCAGTGGTATCGTTATTGGGGAAAATCTAGTTTTATCTGTTTCTCATAACTTTATCAAAGATGTTCCAGATGGAAATAATCGTAAGGTAGCTGATAATGTTGAGAGTGATGGAGATGTCTATACAGTTTCTTACCAAGGGGCACCAGATGTCAAATTTAGTAAGAATGATGTGAAACACTGGGATCGTGAAGGATTCCTCAAAGGATATAAAAATGACCTGGCAATCGTTAAGCTTCGTACACCTCTTGCAAATGCACCTGTTGAAGTGACTGACAAGCCTGCTACAACTAAGGTAGGAGACAAGGTTCATGTATTTGGCTATCCAAAAGGAGAACTCGATCCAATTCTGAATACAACTGTTGAGGACATTAACAATCACGGAGAAGGTGTTCGTGGGATTAGCTATCAAGGAAGTGAACCAGGTGCTAGTGGTGGCGGAATCTTCGATGAAAATGGGAAATTGATTGGTATCCACCAAAATGGTGTCTCTGGTAAACGTAGTGGAGGTATTCTCTTCTCACCTGCTCAGCTAGAATGGATTCAAAACTATATCAAGGGTATTGAAACAACGAAACCAGCTGGTCTAGATGCTCTCGATAAACAAGTGGAAAACAAGGAAGAAAAACCAAAAGAGGACAAACCAAAAGAAGAAAAACCAGCTGAGAACAAGCCAATTGATTCCAAACCAGCAGAAAATAAACCAGCTGAGAACAAGCCAACTGATTCCAAACCATCTGAGAATAAACCGACTGAATCAAAAGAAGTCACTCCAGAATGGAAAACAGTTGAAAAGAAAGAACAACAGGGAACAGTAACTGTCCGTGAAGAAAAAGGAGTTCGTTACAACCAACTAGCTTCAACTGCTCAAAATGACAATGGTAAAAAACCAGCCTTGTTTGAAAAAGCTGGTTTGACAGTAGATGCTAATGGGAATGCTACCGTTGATTTGACCTTTAAAGAAGAATCCGAAACAGGTAAGTCTCGCTTTGGTGTCTTCATGAAATTTAAAGACACAGATAACAACGTTTTTGTAGGATATGACCACGGTGGATGGTTCTGGGAATATAAGTCAAATGGAAGTGGACTTTGGTACCAAGGTAATCGTGTTGCAGCTCCTGTTAATGGTTCAACTAACCACTTGACGATTAGTCTCAAATCAGATGGACAACTGAATGCAACTAACAATGATGTGAAACTATTTGACACAGTCACCTTGCCATCTGCAGTAAATGACAAACTAAAAGATGAAAAGAAAATTGTTCTTAAAGCTGGAACCTACAATAGTAGTGAAAGAACAATTGTCAATGTCAAAACTGACAACCAAGAGGGAGTTAAAACAGATCAAGAATCCACTAAAAAAGAAAAGGGCGATACAGTAGATGATAGCAATGTAAAATACGACACTATTCAATCTACAGTATTGAAAGCAGTTATCGACCAAGCCTTCCCACGTGTTAAAGAATATGTTCTAAATGGAAACAAGCTCCCAGGACAAGTGCAACCAATTAATAAAGTTGTGATCAACAAGCACGCTGTGACTCCTGAAGTTACCTATAAAAAGGTCAATGCAACGACTGCTGAATATGAAATGAAACTCCGTGATGAGCCTAATCTAATCAATGCAGATATGACTGTTCGTTTGCAAGTAGTGGATAACCAACTTCACTTTGCTGTGACTAAGATTGTAAACCATAACCAAGTTACACCAGGACAAAAGATTGATGATGAAAGAAAGCTACTCTCATCTATTAATTTCTTAGGAAATTCACTTGTTTCGGTTTCAAGCGACCAAACTGGGGCTAAGTTTGATGGGGCAACTATGTCAAATAACACGCATGTCAGTGGAGATGACCATATTGCCGTAACCAATCCAATGAAGGACTTGGCTAAGGGCTATATGTATGGATTTGTTTCTACGGATAAACTTGCTGCAGGTGTTTGGAGCAACTCTCAAAACAGCTACGGTGGTGGTTCGAATGACTGGACTCGTTTGACAGCATTCAAACAAACTGTTGGAAATACAAACTATGTAGGAATCCAAAGTTCCGAATGGCAATGGGAAAAAGCTTATAAGGGCATTGTCTTCCCAGAATATACGAAGGAACTTCCAAGTGCCAAGGTTGTTATCACAGAAGATGCCAATGCTGATAATAAAGTAGACTGGCAGGATGGAGCCATTGCTTATCGTAGCATCATGAACAACCCTCAAGGTTGGGAAAAAGTTAAAGACATTACAGCTTACCGTATCGCTATGAACTTTGGTTCACAAGCGCAAAACCCATTCCTCATGACCTTGGATGGGATCAAGAAGATTAACCTTCATACAGATGGTCTTGGTCAAGGTATACTTCTTAAGGGATACGGAAGTGAAGGACATGACTCTGGACACTTGAACTATGCAGACATCGGTAAACGTATTGGTGGTGTTGAAGACTTCAAGGCTTTGATTGAGAAAGCGAAGAAATATGGTGCCCACCTCGGTATCCACGTCAACGCTTCAGAAACCTATCCTGAGTCTAAATATTTTAATGAAGATATTCTTCGTAAGAATCCAGATGGTAGTTACAGCTATGGATGGAACTGGTTAGATCAAGGAGTTAATATTGATGCTGCTTATGACTTGGCGCATGGACGCTTAGCTCGCTGGGAAGAGTTGAAGAACAAACTTGGTGAAGGTCTCGACTTTATCTATGTGGACGTTTGGGGAAATGGTCAATCAGGAGATAATGGTGCCTGGGCTACCCACGTTCTTGCTAAAGAAATCAACAAACAAGGTTGGCGCTTTGCGATTGAGTGGGGTCATGGTGGTGAATACGACTCTACCTTCCAACACTGGGCAGCTGACTTGACCTACGGTGGCTATACAAATAAAGGTATTAACAGTGCCATTACTCGCTTTATCCGTAACCACCAAAAAGATTCTTGGGTTGGGGACTACAGAAGTTATGGTGGTGCAGCTGACTACCCACTTCTAGGCGGTTATAGCATGAAGGACTTCGAAGGATGGCAAGGACGTAGTGATTATAACGGTTATGTAACAAACTTGTTTGCTCATGACGTCATAACTAAGTACTTCCAACACTTCACAGTCAGCAAATGGGAAGATGGCAAACCAGTAACCATGACTGATAATGGTAGTACCTATAAATGGACTCCAGAAATGAAAGTCGAGTTGGTCGATGCTGACAACAATAAGGTTGTGGTAACTCGTAAATCCAATGATGTCCACAGTCCACAATACCGTGAACGTACAGTAACGCTCAACGGACGTGTTATCCAAGATGGTTCAGCTTACTTGACTCCATGGAACTGGGATGCAAATGGTAAGAAACTTGCTAGTGACAAGGAAAAAATGTACTACTTCAATACTGAAGCAGGTGCAACAACTTGGACACTTCCTAGCGACTGGGCAAATGGCAAGGTTTACCTTTATAAACTAACTGACCAAGGTAAGACTGAGGAAAAAGAAGTTGTCGTGAAAGACGGTAAGATTACTCTTGATCTAACTGCAAATCAGCCATATGTTCTCTATCGTTCAAAACAAACCAATCCTGAAATGTCATGGAGTGAGGGTATGCATATCTATGACCAAGGATTTAACAGTGGAACTTTGAAACACTGGACTATTTCTGGTGATGCTTCTAAGGCAGAAATTGTCAAATCACAAGGCGCAAATGAAATGCTTCGTATCCAAGGCAACAAGAGCACAGTCAGCCTTACTCAGAAACTGACTGGTTTGAAACCAAATACTAAGTATGCTGTTTATGTCGGTGTTGATAACCGTAGTAATGCTAAGGCA
Source organism: Streptococcus sp. UMB0029 (assembly GCF_002871495.1). Lineage (GTDB taxonomy): Bacteria > Bacillota > Bacilli > Lactobacillales > Streptococcaceae > Streptococcus. The sequence continues at coordinate 11,593 of NZ_PNGD01000020.1, read as the reverse complement.
AGTATCACAGTGAATACTGGTGAAAAAGAAGTGACTAGCTATACCAATAAGTCACTAGCTCTTAACTATGTTAAGGCATATGCCCATAATACTCGACGTGACAATGCTACAGTTGACGATACAAGTTACTTCCAAAACATGTATGCCTTCTTTACAACAGGTTCAGATGTATCAAATGTCACTCTTACTTTGAGTCGTGAAGCTGGTGATGAAGCAACTTACTTTGATGAAATTCGTACCTTTGAAAACAATTCAAGTATGTACGGAGATAATCATGATACAGCTAAAGGAACATTTAAACAAGACTTTGAAAATGTCGCTCAAGGTATTTTCCCATTTGTAATTGGTGGTATCGAAGGAGTTGAGGATAATCGTACTCACTTATCTGAAAAACATGATCCATATACACAACGTGATTGGAATGGTAAGAAAGTCGATGATGTTATCGAAGGAAATTGGTCACTCAAGACAAACGGTCTAGTAAGTCGTCGTAACTTGGTTTACCAAACAATTCCACAAAATTTCCGTTTTGAAGCTGGTAAGACTTATCGTGTAACCTTTGAATACGAAGCAGGATCTGACAATACCTACGCCTTTGTAGTCGGTAAGGGTGAATTCCAGTCAGGTCGTCGCGGTAATCAAGTAAGCAATTTGGAAATGCATGAATTGCCAAATACTTGGACAGATTCTAAGAAAGCTAAGAAGGTAACCTTCCTCGTAACAGGTGCAGAAACAGGCGATACATGGGTAGGTATCTACTCTACAGGCAATGCAAGCAACACACGTGGAGACTCTGGTGGTAATGCGAACTTCCGTGGCTACAATGACTTCATTATGGACAGACTTCAAATTGAAGAAATTGTTTTGACAGGTAAGATGATGGCAGAAAATGTTGTTAAGAACTACCTTCCGACTGTTTCGATGGAGAACTATACTAAAGAAACAATGGATGCTTTGAAAGAGGCTGTCTTTAACCTTAGTCAAGCAGACGATGATATTAGTGTAGAAGAAGCTAAAGCAGAAATCGCTAAGGTCAATGCTCTTAAAGATGCTTTAGTGATGAAGAAAACAGCTCTTGTGACAGATGACTTTGCAAGCCTAAGCGCTCCTGCTCAGGCTGGTGAAGGTCTTGCAAATGCCTTTGATGGAAACTTATCTAGTTTATGGCATACATCATGGGGCGGAGGAGATGTTGGTAAACCAGCTACAATGATCTTGAAAGAACCGACTGAAATTACTGGTCTCCATTATGTTCCACGTGGTTCTGGTTCAAATGGTAATTTGAGAGATGTGACTCTTGTAGTAACTGATGAAACAGGTAAGGAACATACCTTCAATGCAACAAATTGGGCTGACAATAACAAACCTAAAGATATCAACTTTGGCAAGACGATCAAAGCTAAGAAGATTGTTCTAACAGGAACACGCACTTACGGAGATGGTGGTAATCAATATCAATCAGCTGCAGAATTGGTCTTCACTCGTCCACAAGTGACTGAAGCAACTCTTGATACATCGGCATATGAAGCGGCCTTAGCTAAAGCTCAAAAATTGACTAGCAAAGAAAATCAAGAGGAAGTAGCAAGTGTTGTTTCCAGCATGAGATTTGCAACAGATAACCATCTCTTAACAAATAGAATGATTAAATACTTTGCAGATTATCTCGACCAATTGAAAGATGAAACACCTACTCCAATTCCAGAACCGAAACCTGAAACTCCAACATCAAGCAAAGATGAGGAGACAGCACCAATTCTCGAAGTGCCTGAGTATAAAGGGCCGATTGGAACAGCTGGTGAAGAAGCTGCTCCAACACTAGCAGTTCAGCCAGAATTTAATGGTGGCGTCAATGCGGCAGAATCAGCTGTCTATGAAGTTCCAGAATATACAGGTGCAATGGGAACAGCAGGTGACCAAGCAGCACCTACGGTAGACAAGCCAACTGAAGAGGTTCGTGTCTTATCAGATAAATCAACAGGAGTTGTAGTTGCAGGACTAGCAAGAGATTTTACACCGGACATGCATCTTCAAGTTCAAAAAGTAACAGATCAAAGCCTACAAGGTATGGAATTTGATGATTATGCTCTTCAGTTGGTAGATAAGGATAATCATAAGGTTCAGCCGAAAGGTGCAGTCCTTGTTAGAGTACCAGTTTCTGGTGAAGTGGCTGGGGTGTACTATACTGCATCAGGTGAGTCAGTAAACTTTACAAATAGTCAAGGAACAATTGAATTCACAACTAGTCAACTAGGACATTATGCAGTAGTTTATAAACCAGTTTCTAAACAACAGAGCCCATTAGCTGATGAGCCTAGAGGAAATGCACAAACTCCATCTACTGAGGAAGCAGGAGGAAATGCACAGACTCCATCTACTGGGGAAGTAGGAGGTAAGACACAGACTCCATCCAATGAGGAAGTTGGAGGTAAGTCACAAATTCCATCAACAGATCAATTCAATCAGAAGCAGCAGAGTTCAGCAGCACAATCAGTTGATAGGTCTAAACCAAGAATGAAGATAGAAGAAGCAAAAGAAGAAATGAAGGCTAAACTTCCAGACACTGGAACTAGCAAGTCAGATCATCTTTTCTTCCTTGCCAGCCTCAGTCTAGCATTGTCTGCTCTATTTCTTGCAAAGAGAAAAGAAGATTAGAATATACAGGAGTTTTCATTAAAAGGGAGCTCAAACTCTCTGCTTGTTCTAGTGGAGAAAAAAGAATACCCAGAGAGGACCTCTAGGTTCTCTCTTTTTCTAAAGGGAAATGAGAACGTTTACGATTGTGAGCGTATGAAAGGAAATAAGAAAAAATGGGAAAACATTTTTTTGAGAAACGGTGTCATTATAGTATTCGTAAATTTACGATTGGTGCAGCTTCTGTTATGATTGGTGCTAGTATATTTGGTGCTGGAATGGTTCAAGCAGCTGAAACAGAAGGATCTGGTGAGACAGAAGGAACAATAACACAGGCTCAGTCTCTGGATAAACTGCCAGCAGATATAGTAGCAGCAATTGAAAAGGCAGAAACTGCCACTACGACGAGGGATACTGAAACTCAACCAAGTGAGACAGAAAGTCAGCCTGAAAATACTGGAGAAACAGTTACAAAACCAACTGAAACTGTCACTCCTAAGGAAGAAGTGACTCCGAAACCAGCAGAAACTCCAAAAGAAGAAGTAGCTCCAACAGCTAAACCATCTGAAAAGCCAGTGACTAAAGATTTGGTCGAAACTCCAGATGTTAATCATTTGGAAAAAGCTTCTGCTACAACATCAAACCATGAAGCAAACACACAATACACAGCAGAAAAGGCAATTGACGGAAAACCTGACACTCGATGGGCAACTGACCAAAACGTTGATAAACCAACTATCGAATTTACACTGGAAAAGACAACAGTGATTAAGCATGTGGAGATTGATTGGGATCGCCGTGCTCGTGGTGAAAAAAATGACCCCAATATCAAGTCATGGAATCTCTATTATGCAGGTCAAGAAAATGTGAATGGTTCGGGAGTTAAAGAATGGAAATTAGCCTATCAAAGAACAGGAACTCCACTTCTTGATGAAAAAGTTGACTTGAAAGAAGCTATTCAAGCCAAGTACCTCAAACTTGAAATTACAGATTACCAAGCTGGTACTATGAACTGGAAAAATGTTGGTATCCAAGAAATCCGTGCCTACTCAAATATTCCAGATACCAGCAAACCAACAGACATTCGTCAGGTGACAGAACTAGCAGTTGCTAAAGATGGAAAATCACTTGTATTGCCTAAATTGCCTGGTCAAGTTAGTTTGATTGGAAGTAACAAGCAAGGAGTTGTCGACCTTAATAATAAAATCTATAAACCTTTAACAGATCAAACTGTTAAGGTCATGGTCCAACAAGTCAAAGATAGCCATACCTTTACAAAAGAATTTGAAGTTCTTATTAAAGGCTTGTATGCAGACGAAGGCGTTGGAACCAAACCAGCAGTTGCACCAGCAGTTCAACAATGGTATGGAACTGAAGGAAAAATGTCAATAACATCAGATACAGTGATTTCAGTTGGCGATTCTGGATTTGGTCAAGAAGCTAAATTCTATCAGACTGACCTTGAAAGTCGTGGCTTAGAAATTGCAACAGGTAATCAGACAGCTCAAAAACGAATTGAATTTAAAAAGGTTGAAGACAAAGGCTATGGCAAGGAAGGCTATGGTATTAGCATTAAAGACGGAGTCATCACAGTAGAAGCTGCGACAAATGCAGGTGCCTTTTACGCAACTCGTACCCTTCTACAAATGGGCGAAAATAATTTGCAAAATGGAGAAATCCGTGACTTCCCAAGCTTCAGTCACCGTGGCTTTATGCTAGATACAGGTCGTAAGTTTATCCCTTATGATACGATTGTAGACATCATGCTAAACATGGCCTACTACAAGATGAATGACTTGCAGTTGCACCTAAATGATAACTATATCTTCCTAAAAGAGCACTTGGCAGGTAAGAACTTAAGTCCAGAAGAAGAACTGAAGTATGTTCTAGAGCATGCCAAGACAGGCTTCCGTGTGGAGACAGATATTGTTGGTAAGAATGGTCAAAAATTAACATCAGATGAGCACTATACTAAAGAAGAGATGCAAAATCTGATTAAACTTGCTAAGGCCTTGCATATCAATCTAGTACCTGAAATTGACACACCAGGTCATGCTCTGTCATTTGTCAAAGTTCGTCCTGACCTCATGTATCAAGGTAGTCTGAGCGATTACAGAGGTAAACATAACGTAGAGCGCGTAGCCATGCTCGATCTAGATAATAAATACGATGAAACGCTGGCTTTTGTCAAATCAGTTTATGACAAACTCCTAGATGGACCAGATGCACCGCTTCATGGCGTATCTACCGTTCATATTGGTACGGACGAATATTATGGTAGTAGAGAAAGCTATCGTCGTTATGTCAATGACCTTATTAAATACATTAAAGGAAAAGGATATACACCTCGTATTTGGGGATCGCTCAGTGCGAAACGAGGTAAAACAGCGGTTGATTGGAAAGATGTAGAAGTTGATATCTGGAGTATTGGCTGGCAGCAACCAAAAGAAGCTATTGCTCAGGGAGCTAAGATTATTAATATTACAGATATCCCAACATATAGTGTCCCAAGTGGTAGCAATAGCCAAACTGCTTATGGTGATTATGCCAATTATGAAATTCAATACAATCGTTGGACACCAAATGACTTCTCAACAGGTGGTGGCCCACGTCTAGAAGCTTCTAATCCTAATATCATTGGTGGTGGTCATGCAGTTTGGAATGATAACATTGACCTTCATGAAACTGGACTTACTTCTTACGATATCTTTAAACGCTTCTTCAAGAGTATGCAATCCACTGCAGAACGCACTTGGGGTTCAGATCGTGCAGCCAAGACCTATGCAGACCGTGTTCAACCAGCAAGTGTTTATGCACCACAATCTAATCCAGATAAGACCGTATCTGAAGAAGACTTGTTCAAGATTAATCCTGAGACTGTCAAAGATTACCTTGCTAAGAAAGTGAAGAAGACTGAAGCAGGATTGAATTTCGATAAAGACAGTACGATCGAAGGTCTAGTTGGTGATGCGGGACCAAGTCATGTCTTGAAATTGGATGTTACTGTAACTGGTGATGGCGAACAAACCTTCTCAACAAGTGGTAATAATCAACTTTATCTTGCAGATAAAGATGGCTATCTTGCCTATACTTTTGAACAATTCCATATTCAATTCAACAAAAAACTTGAAAAGAACAAACGTTATCAAATTTCTGTTGTAACGAAGCCACAATCGACAGAAGTTTATGTAGATGGTGAAAAGGTTGAACGTATTGCAAATCCAGCTAATCCTCGTTTTGCTCATAATAGCTTGGTTCTACCACTTGAAACGATCGGTGGTTTCAAAGGAATCTTGCATAGTGCTGAGTTGTCAAATGAACTATTTGTCAATCCACGTTTGATTCCAAATGATCATTTTACAGTTTCTGCAACTAGCCAGGAAACACCAGGAACAGTAACAGAAGGAGCAGTAGAAAAAGCATTTGACAATGATCCAAACACCTTCTGGCATTCAAAATGGTCTGGACATCAAGCGCCATTCACAGTTGCTATGAACTTGAAAGCAAGTGAAAAAGTCAATGGTTTGACTTATCTTCCACGTCCAGGTGGTGGTAATGGTGTCGTGACCTCTTATGAAATTTATGCTCAAAAAGATGGTCAGAGGGTTAAAGTTGCTTCAGGAACTTGGGAAAATAATGCCAAAGAGAAAACAGTGAACTTTGATGCAATTGAAACGGATAAGGTAGAATTAAAAGTTCTAGCAGGTGTTGCAGGATTTGGTAGTGCTGCAGAAATTCAACTTCTGAAACCAGTTTCTACTACCAATGCAGAAGAGCCAGCTACTCCAAAAACACCTAAAGTTGAAGAAATGGGTGATGGTACAACTGAACTTGCTGATAACTTTGTAGCTAGCAAGCCAACAAGTGATGAAACAGTTGCTGCAGCAGCGAAAAGTCAAGATTACCTTAAGAAAGAGTACAAGGTCTTCCCAACGCCACAAAAAGTAACTTACGATGAAGGTGTTACAAAACTCCATAAACAAGTCAATCTTGTTATGGGGGATAATTTGGATATCTATACTCGTAACCGCTTGAAGAGTGTTTTACAAGATCATCAAATCTCATACACAAGCAGTCAATCAGCAGTGGCAGGTGCTACCAACATCTACCTTGGTGTTCATGGTCAAAATTCCCAGGCTGAAAAAGAAGTGTCTGGAATTTCTCAAGGACTCTTTGATAAAATTGATGCTTATGCCTTGTCAATCAAGAACAATACAATCTCTATCGTCGGTAAAGATACAGATGCTGTCTTCTACGGTTTAACGACTCTCAAACACATGCTGAATGAAAGTGAAGCTCCAGTCTTGCGTAACGTAACAGTTGAAGACTATGCTGAAATTAAGAACCGTGGCTTTATCGAAGGATACTATGGTAACCCTTGGAGCAATGCTGATCGTGCTGAGTTGATGCGTTATGGTGGTGACTTGAAGTTGACTCAATACTTCTTTGCACCAAAAGATGATCCATACCATAATAAGAAATGGCGTGAACTTTATCCAGAAGAAAAACTAGCTGAAATTCGTGAATTGGCGCGTGTCGGAAACCAAAACAAGACTCGTTATGTGTGGACCATCCATCCATTCATGAATAACCGTATCCGTTTTGGCAACGATGCTGACTACCAAAAAGACCTTGAAACTATTAAAGCTAAATTCACTCAATTGATGGATGTCGGTGTTCGTGAGTTCGGTATTTTGGCCGATGATGCCCCAAGTCCAGTTGGTGGCTACAATAGCTACAACCGCTTGATGAAGGACATGACAGACTGGTTGACTGAAAAACAAGCAACTTATGGTGGCCTTCGTAAGGAAATGATTTTTGTCCCAGGTCAATATTGGGGGAATGGCCGTGAAGATGAGTTGAAAGCACTCAATGAAAATCTTCCAACTTCAACCTCTATGACCCTTACTGGTGGTAAGATCTGGGGTGAAGTATCCGAAAGCTTCCTCTCTAACCTTAAGAACAACCTGACTGCAGGTGGTAAGACCTATCGTCCAGTTTCTCTATGGGTCAATTGGCCTGTTACAGATAACTCTAAACAACACTTAATCTTAGGTGGTGGTGAGAAATTCCTTCATCCGAATGTAGATTCAAGTCTCCTTTCAGGGATTATGTTGAATCCAATGCAACAATCTGAGCCATCGAAGATTGCCCTCTTCTCAGCAGCCCAATATGCATGGAAACAATGGAAGTCAGAAGAAGAAGCCAAGAAAGTCAACGATATCGCCTTTAACTTTGTTGAAAATGGTAAGTTTACAGATAGTGAAGCATCTATTGCCTTCCGTGAGCTTGGTAAACATATGATCAACCAAAACATGGATGGTCGTGTTGTGAAATTGGAAGAGTCTGTTGAACTTGCTCCGAAATTGGCAACATTTATGTCTAAGTTGAAAGCAGGTCAAGATGTCAGCGCAGAGCGTGAAGGATTGCGTGCGGAATTTGCTAAACTAAAAGCTGCAGCTCAACTTTATAAAGCATCTGGTGATGAAAAGATGCGTGCTCAAATCCATTATTGGTTGGACAATACCATTGACCAAATGGATGCCTTGAGTGCTCTCCTTGATGGTACAGAAGCTATTGCTACAAATGACTCTGCAAAACTTTGGGATAGCTACTATAAAGGATTGAAACTATATGAACAGTCTCAAACTCATACTTTCCATTATGTAGACCATGACGAAAAAGCTGAGTTAGGTGTTCAACATATCCGTCCATTCTTGCTTGGACTGCGTGAAATCTTGGCAACAGAAGTTCAAAAAGCCTTGCATCCAGACCAAGTTATCAGTACCTTTATCACAAACCGTACAGGTGTAGAAGGCGGACTGGCTGAGGTAACTGATGGAGATTTGGGAACTCATGCATTAATCAAATCGCCAAACAGTATCAAGACTGGTGATTACATTGGCTTGAAATTTAACAAAGCTGTTCCACTCCAAAACTTGACCTTTGCAATGGGAACTCAAGCAAATCCTCGTGATACCTTTAACAATGCTAAGGTTGAGTATCTCAATGAAAATGATGAGTGGGTAACACTTTCAGAACCAAGCTACACTGGAAATGAATCTCTTATTAAATATGAAAAACTCAATATTCGTGCCAAGGCTGTTCGAATGATTGCGACTTCAGATCGTGATAATACTTGGTTTGCTGTAAGAGAAATTGCTGTTAACCGCCCTGTGGAAGTTACTCGTGCTAAACAGGCAGCTACTGTGACGATTAGTCCAAATCTTATGTACAAGTACAATACGACAGTTGGTCAGATTACAGACGGTCGTGACAATACTGAAGCCATGCTTGCGAATGCTGATCGAACTGATACAACTCCAGTAAATAGTTGGGTACAACTAGACTTAGGCGAAGTCAAACCTGTGACTAAGGTTCGTCTCCATCAAGGTTCAGGAGATAAATTAGCAGAAGGTGTTCTTGAATATTCTGCAGATGGTAACTCATGGCAAGAATTGGATCGCTTGACTGGTGAACAAACCAAAGAAATCGAAACTCCAATTTCAGCTCGCTATGTCCGTATTCGCAACACTAAGAATACCAACCTATGGTGGCGTATAGCTGACTTTTCGGTTGAAACACGTGCAGGCAATAGCAAATTGACTGATACAAACGTTGAAAACTTGAAGTCAACTCCAGTTTATGACAGCCTAGGTCGTTATAATATGCAAATTCCGAGCGGAAGCAAGCTTCCAGCTCATAGTTACTTGGGTATGAAACTTGATCGTCTTCACCAAGCTGAACTCATTCAAGCGGTTGGTACAGAAAATCCATCCCTCAATTTGGAATATTCTCCAAATGCCCAAGAATGGTATCCAGCTGATCAAGTGACAGATAAGTCCTTGGTACGTTATGTTCGTTTGGTCAACAAGACTGACCAAGAACAAGCAGTGACAGCAACCTCTCTACTTGTTCAGACAAAAGAAGTTCAACCAACCACACTTGATTCGACATCAATGGGAATCCATCCAACATATGGTAGCAATGATGTTCGTAAGATTAAGAACTTGGATCAATTGTTCGATGGAGTTTATAATAACTTTGTAGAATTCTCAGACTATGCTCGTAAAGACGGTCATATCACCTTGAAACTTGGTAGCGAACGTGACATTAAGAAAATTAGAGCTTATATTCAAGATGGAACTCAAAATTATCTGCGTGATGGTAAGATTCAAGTCAGTCAAGATGGTAAGACTTGGACAGATCTTGTGACAGTTGGTGACGGTGTTACCAATGAGATACGTGATGATTCCTTGACAGATGGTTGGACACATGATTCTAAGATGCCAGGAAACCGCTACATCGAGGGTGAACTTGCAAGTCCAGTTAAAGCCAATTATCTCCGTGTTCTATTTACAGCTAACTATGATGCTCGTTTTGTAGGCTTCACTGAGTTGGTTATCAATGATGGCGAATTCGTGAAACCAATTAATGACCCAACTGTTCAAGGAAACAGTGGTGAAAGCCAAGGTAATCTCTATACCAACCTTGTAGATGGTAAGGTATTGACTAGCTATAAGGCTGAGAAAGAACAAGGTGAGCTGGTCTACCACTTGTCAGAACCGACAGATGTGAACCATATCCGACTTGTTTCAAGTCTTCCGCAAGGAGTGAAGGCTCGAGTATTGGCTCGAACTCTTAAATCAGATAAAAGAGATTCTTGGTCAGAAATAGGTGAGATTACCTCAAGCTTCCAAACATTTGCTGTCAGAGATAAATCTCCATTATTGGATGTGAAACTTGTTTGGGAAGGAGGTAAACCAGAGTTCTACGAAATGACGACATTCCACCAAGAACTTCCAGAAGAACCAGCCAAACCAGCTCCAAATACAAGTAAGGGCGATGAACCAGCTTCAGTAGTAGAAGTCCCAGAATATACTGGTGGCGTAAATGGTGTTGAAGCAGCTGTTCATGAAGTTCCAGAGTATACTGAAGCTATTGGCACAGCAGGAGATGATATGGTTCCAGTAGTAGAAGGGCTAGAATTCAAAGGCGGAGTAAACGCAGTTGAGGCAGCTACCCATGGAGTTCCAGAGTATACTGAATCTATGGGAGACCCAAGCAAGCTACCATCACCAGTAGTAGAAGTCCCAGAATTTATCGGTGGCGTAAATGGCACTGAAGTAGCTGTCCATGAAGTATCAGAATATGAAGGAACAGCAAGTCATCAAGCCACTCCAACAGAGGAAAACTTGAAAGATTCTGTTGATAAAGTCGATGGAGATAAGATGAGCAGTGGCAATAGTGATGTTGAAACTACTGTTGAAAAGTCCGATGAATTTGCAAGTGCATCAGTGAAAACAGATCAAGCACAAAAACAAGAACAACCACAAACATCGCTTGCTAAAGTTAAAGATCAACTTCCAGCAACAGGTGGAGAAGAATCAGCTACTTTAGCCTTATTAGGTGGTCTTGGACTAGTTCTATCTGCTGCTTTTGTCAAAAAAGGGAAAAAGGATTAATACTCTTCGAAAATCTTTTCAAACCGCGTCAATGTCGCCTTGCCGTAGATATGTATTTCTGACTTTGTCAGTCTTATCTACAACCTCAAAACAGTGTTTTGAGCAACCTGCGGCTAGTTTCCTAGTTTGCTCTTTGATTTTTATTGAGTATAAGAATTCGAAAAAGAGTTATTCAATGATCCCGGATAAACATTAATGTCACAATAAAACCACACAGTGATTTCAGTATTGAGCATCATCAAGCTGAAAGCAACACTGTGTGGTTTTTGAAGTACGACGGGCATGTCGTACATCTGAGGTGTAATACTCTTCGAAAATCAAATTCAAACCACGTCAGCGTCGCCTTACCGTACTCAAGTACAGCCTGCGGCTAGCTTCCTAGTTTGCTCTTTGATTTTCATTGAGTATGAGTCCTCCGTGGGCACCCGCTACCGGTGAACCCAATAGCGATTCCCAAGCCTGACTATCGTGAGGTAGCGGGGAGAGGAAGGGATAGC
>NZ_PNGD01000002.1:150947-219777 GCF_002871495.1 Streptococcus sp. UMB0029 | reverse complement strand
GGACTCATTAAGGACAATCTAAAGCAGGTTCATCCTCTTTTTCAGACTGTCTTTAAAACCTTTTTCAAGGACAAAGAGAAAATCGTCAACGCCCTTCAATTTCCCTATTCAAACGCTAAACTGGAAGCAACCAATAATCTTATCAAACTTATCAAACGAAATGCCTTTGGTTTTCGGAACTTTGAAAACTTCAAAAAACGGATTTTTATGGCTCTAAATATCAAAAAAGAAAGGACTAAATCTGTCCTTTCTCGAGCTTAGCTTTTCTTCAACCCACTACAGTTGACAAAGAGCCATGTTTTCTAGGTTCAATTAGAACCCATCTACGTTTGTATAAATCTTTTGTACGTCTTCGTCGTCCTCAAGAACGCTGTAAAGTTTTTCAAAGGTTTCAAGGTCATCGCCTGACAATTCCACTTCTGACTGAGGAATCATTTCCAATTCAGTTACTTGGAATTCTTCGATACCTGACTCACGGAGGGCAACGATAGCCTTATGAAGGTCAGTTGGAGCTGTGTAAACTGTGATTGTTCCTTCTTCTGCTTCTACATCGTCCACATCCACATCCGCTTCGAGCAATTGCTCAAAGACTGCGTCCGCATCTTCACCTGCAAATACGATAACACCCTTGTTGTCAAAGAGGTATGAAACAGAACCTGAAGCACCCATGTTTCCGCCATTTTTACCAAAAGCTGCACGGACATTAGCCGCTGTACGGTTGACATTTGAAGTCAAAGTATCAACAATCAACATAGAACCATTTGGTCCAAAACCTTCGTAACGTCCTTCTGTAAAGGTTTCGTCTGTGTTTCCTTTTGCTTTATCAATCGCTTTATCGATAACGTGTTTTGGCACTTGGGCTTGTTTAGCACGGTCGATAACGAATTTCAAAGCTGAGTTTGATTCTGGATCTGGATCACCTTTTTTAGCTGCTACATAGATTTCTACACCAAATTTTGCATATACTTTAGAGTTAGCTCCATCTTTAGCCGTTTTCTTGGCTACGATATTGGCCCATTTACGTCCCATTAGGAATCTCCTTTTTTCACATTTTAATCTTTCTTATTATAACACAAGTTTTTTCGATTTTCACTAGAGGAAATGGATTTTATTCAGTAAATCAAGTTAGGATGCTACTTTAGTTGCCAAGATGGCCTTGCCTTCTTTTATCAAGGGATGACGGAACAGTGAGAAGGAGAGTTGAATGGTCATAGCAACCCAGATAAGGGGTTCGCAGAGGATAACACCCTTATATCCTGCCCAAGGAATAATCAAGACCACAAAAGCGATTTTCCCGATTAGTTCGATAAAACTGGAAACCAGAGGAAGAATCTTTTGCCCCAAGCCCTGCAAGCAATTGCGATAAATCAACAAGAGACTCAAAATAGGATAAAAGGCTGAGCTGATTTGCAGGTAGAGACTACCATTTTCTACCAAGTAACCATCCGTCGAACTGGCCAAGAAGGAAACCAAGGTAGGACTGGCAAAAAAGAGGAAGACACAAACAAAAACTGCCCAGGACATGCTTAAACGACTGCCAATTCGAAGTCCTTGAACAATGCGGTCTGGTCGCTTGGCACCAAGATTCTGCGAAGCAAAGGTCGTCATCGAAGCAGAAATAGCGGTCATAGGAAGAAGGGCGAAGGCCATAATGCGTCGAGCCGCCGTCTGGGCACTGATAATCACCGCCCCAAAAGTATTAACAGAAGACTGTAAAATCACGCTACCGATAGATACAATGGAACTCATCAAGCCCATAGCCAAACCTTGCTCCAAGAGATCTGCATATAAGGCCTTGTTCCATTTAAAATACTTGAGTTGAGGGAGCAATTCTGGAACACTCTTACGGATATAATAAAAACAGAGAACCGCTGATAAGCCTTGCGAAATAATAGTAGCAAGTCCTGCGGATTGAACTCCCAGATGCAGTTGCGTAATGAAATAGAGATCCAGAACCACATTGACCAAGGCAGAGAAAATCAGAAAGCCAAGGGCTGCTAGACTGTCCCCAATTGACCGCAACAAGCCTGCAAAGAGATTATAGGCAAAGCTGACACCGACACAGGTCACAATCATAGAAATATATTGATAGGACTGAGGGAGGATTTCAGCAGGGGTATCTAAGTATTGCAAGAGAGGATACAAACCAAGAAAGCCCAGCAACATCACTACAACACTCAAAAGAGCACCTAAAATCCAGGTGGCTGCTACCGCTTCCTTGATTTTGGTGAAATTCCGAGCCCCATAATAGCGAGCAATGACAATTCCCATACCATTTCCGACACCTAAGGTAAATCCAACAATCAAGTCAAAAATGGCAGTTGTAGCTCCCACCGCCGCCAAAGAATCTTGTCCAAGGAATCGCCCAACAATCAAGACATCAGCAGTGTTATAGAGCTGTTGGAAAATATTGGACAGCAATATTGGGAAGGCAAAACTCAAGAGCGAGGGGAGAATAGGACCATGAATCAGGTCCACTGTTCGTTTTTTATTCATAAGGCTATTATATCAGCTTTCTAGAGGAGCGACAAGAAACAGCAAACTATGCGCGAGCTTAAGACCAGAACTAGGCAACGAAAAAGCAGTGGATTTTCTCCACTACTTTAACAGCCTATTCTTCAATTTCGATTTCAAGTTCATCGCCTAGGTCAAGCGTGACTTCTTCATTCACAGAATCTGCTTGAACTGCTTCATCTTTTGTAGTTTCAACACCTTCTACAGAAGCTTCTTCTCCATCAATCAAACCAAATTGAACACGGACTTGATGGTCAATTTCATCAAAGATTTCTGGGTTATCTGCCAAGTATTTCTTAGCATTTTCAGAACCTTGCCCGATTTTTTCATCCTTGTAAGAGTACCAAGCTCCTGCTTTTTTGATGATATCCAAATCGCTTGCGATTTTTAAGAGTTCACCAGTCTTAGAAATCCCTTCTCCATACATGATTTCAACGAAGGCTTCCTTAAATGGTGGAGCCACCTTGTTTTTCACGACCTTAATCTTAGTTTCTTTACCAACATTGGTATCTTTTTGGTCACCAGTTCCCTTGATTTGTGTGCTTCCACGAACATCCAAACGCACTGAAGCGTAGAATTTCAGAGCACGTCCACCAGGAGTTGTTTCTGGATTTCCAAACATGACCCCAACTTTTTCACGCAATTGGTTGATGAAGATGGCAATTGTTTTGGTTTTATTGATAGAAGCACCAAGTTTACGCATGGCCTGACTCATCATACGAGCCTGCAAACCAACGTGGCTATCACCGATATCTCCATCAATTTCCGCACGAGGGACAAGGGCCGCAACGGAGTCGACCACGACAAGATCTACAGCACCTGAATCAATCAATTTTCCTGCAATCTCAAGACCTTGCTCTCCCGAGTCTGGTTGTGACAAGAGCAATTCGTCAATGTTGACCCCAAGGGCCGCAGCATAAGCTGGATCAAGGGCATGCTCCGCATCGATAAAGGCTGCAATCCCACCTTCTTTTTGCGCTTGTGCAACTGCATGAAGGGCAACTGTTGTCTTACCAGATGACTCTGGCCCATAGATTTCAATGATACGTCCCTTAGGATAACCACCTGAACCAAGAGCAATATCGAGAGCCAAGGAACCTGAACTCATCACTTGCACTTTTTGCTCGGCACGTTCACCCAAACGCATGATTGATCCTTTACCAAAGTCTTTCTCAATCAGTTTAAGAGCGTCATTCAAGGCTTTTTCACGTTCAGCCCCGAATTTTTTTGAAATTTCATCTAATTTTTTTGGTTTTTTCGCCATTCTATTCTCCTACATTCTAATGGTCCTCAGACCTATCTACTATTATATCAAAAGTTAGTCACTTAATAAAGCCTTGCGAACTAGGTTAAAGGCATGCATAACCGCAATGTGACGTACATCTGCTCGACTTCTGCCTCCAATATTCACCTTGATGACCTCAGTTCCATGCTCTTGAGCCAAGCCTATAAAGACTGTCCCAGCTGGATATCCTTCGAGGCTATCTGGTCCTGCCACTCCAGTCAAACTAAGGCCAAAATCAGACTGGGTCTTGCTTCGTGCCTGCTCAGCCATCTTCTGGGCTGTAAATGCAGACACTACACCATGTTCTTCCAAATCCTTGGCAGGAATATCCAACATCTTCGATTTTTCCTCCAAGCTATAGGTCACAAAACCACCCTTAAATATACTTGAAGCTCCTGAAAAATCCGCCACAGTGGCTTGAAAAAGCCCTGCCGTCAAACTCTCTGCAGCCGTGATGGTTTTCCCTTGCCTTTTCAGTTCTTCTACCACAATGCTGGCCAAGCTGGATTCTTCCCCATAACCATAGCAAAGTTCTCGTAAAGAAAGTCCTTCGAAAGTATGGCGGTCCAAGATTTGATTTTCCAAGATATCCAGCGCTTGATTCGCCTCTTCTTGACTGCTAGCCTTTGTTGACAGACGCAAGGTCACCTCTCCTGTCTTAGCATAAGGTGCCAAGGTAGGATCGGTCTGATTATCAATTAAATCAGCCAAAATCGTAACCAGCTGACTTTCGCCAATTCCAAAGAAACGAAGAACTCGAGAATACAACTTGCTCCCTGTCATCAACTTGGGTAGAAGTTGGTTTAAGACCATGGGTTTCAATTCACTTGGTGGACCGGGAAGGACGACGTAGGTCACTCCATCGGCTTCTAATATTCCTCCCACAGCCAGTCCTGTTTCGTTGGGCAGCGGAGTCGCTCCTTCTACAATTTGAGCTTGTCTTTCGTTATTCGGTGTTCGGGCATAGTCTGGTCTCTGGGCAAAAAAGACATCCAACTTCTCCTGCGCCTGAAGATCGAAGACTAATGTTTTCCCTAAGAATTTAGCCAGGGTTTGTTTGGTCAAATCGTCCTCAGTTGGCCCCAAACCACCTGTTAAAATCACCAGACTGCTACGTTGACTGGCAATCTCAAGCAGGGATAAGAGACGAGCTTCATTATCTCCTACAGCCGTCTGAAAATATACATCTACCCCAATTTCTGCTAGTTTTTCTGATAAAAACTGGGCATTGGTATTGACAATCTGCCCTGTCAAAATCTCTGTTCCAACAGCTATGATTTCTGCTTTCATGTTTCCTCCTACCTATCTATTCGCATTTTTTTGAAAAAATCGCAGGAAATTTCCCACGATTGATTTTTTTATTTATAGCAAGAAAGTTAATTATCTTCGTCACCAACAGGCACCCGTCCAAACAAATCTTCAAATAAGACAACATTTGTTTCAAGCTGAGTGACTTCTTCTTGTCCCAAAGAACGTCGCAATATATTCTGCATTTCCAACATATGCTCTCTAGAAACAATCTGGTAAGAAATACCTTGCAACATCTCTCCCTCACCCTTCAACTGTTGTGATTCAATGGTTTTAAATGAATCTTTATAACCCAACAAGTTCGGAATACTTTTTGCAGATAAATCAATATTAGTCTGCATATTGGTACTTAGAGCTTTTAAGATAGACTGATAGTGACTGACACTATCCAAACTAAGAACTTTTTCAACAACTTTTTGAATGACTTCACGCTGACGCTTCTGACGTCCGTAGTCTCCTTCTGGATCTTGATATCGCATGCGTGAATAAACAAGCGCTTCCTCTCCATTTATTTTCTGTTCTCCAACGCCAATAGAAATGGTGTTAAATTCTTCTTGGTCACTGATAGAAATCGGGGAACCTAGCGTGTTATTGACGGTAATGCCACCTACTGCATCGACTAATTGTTGCAATCCTTGCATGTTGACCATAATATAGCGATCGATATGGATATTCATCATCTGTTGAATCGTTGAAATAGCTAGTTCCGCACCACCACCAGCATAGGCAGCGTTTAACTTGGCTTCTTCAATACGACCATCTTTATGCTGAATTTTAGTCAGAATATCACGTTCCAAACTCAACATCATGGTTTTCTTTGTGTGAGGATTGACGGTCAGCAAAATCATACTGTCACTATTTCCAGTCCACTGATCCGTACGTTCCACATTCCCAGTATCAACTCCCATCAACAGAATGGTCATGGGTTCAGTTGCTTCGATAACCTTGGTTTCTTCCCCAATCTTTTTATAGGTTTTTGATAAGGTTTGTGTACCTTGCTGATAAATGGTATAAGCAAAGACACCCACACCCAAAACTGTCACAGCTAGAAAAGCTAGCACCATTCCAATAATTTTTTTAACCATATTTCTACTAATCTATCAGTTTACCCATCAAGTAAACATCAATAAATTTCCCTTCTTCTATATATGCCCCACGCTCTTGGCGACCTTCAATTACAAAGCCATGCTTTTGATAAAGATGGACTGCAGCTTGATTACGAGTTTGGACAGTCAGTTGGAGACGACGCAGAATGCCACTTGCTTGTGCCCACTCTATCGCTTCTTCTAGCAAAAAACTTCCCAATCCATTATTCCAATATCTTTTTCCAATCACAATGAAGAGATCTCCAATATGGCGAACTCTCTGGCGCTGGTCAGCCGTAATATTTACAAGACCAGCAATTTCATCATTCAGTAAGGCCAGTAAAGTGATTTGATTTTCCGAGTGAGCCTGTTTATCCAAAAACAACTCCATCTCAGTATCTGTCATCAAAATACCATCCCTGTCTAGACTGGTAAAATCTGTTTCTACACTGACACGATTTAAAAACGTCACTAACTCAGCCGCATCTTCAGCTTCTGCTTCCCTAATGAGTAATTCATACTCCATGTTGAAGCTCCTCTAAGAGTTTTTCTGCACGCAAACCCTTGGCTTGGAAGTTTAATCTGCGACCATCTTCCTCTTTTAGAATTTCCAATTCTAAATAAGTATCTGGCAAGGCATCACCTAAAAGATTCCCCCACTCGATGACAGTCACTCCACCACCAAAGAGAAATTCATCCAAGTCAATAGAATCAGCATCCCCTTCGATACGATAAACATCTAGGTGGTAAAGCGGAAGACGACCTTCATACTCTCTCACGATAGTATAGGTTGGACTCTTAATCATCTGAGAAATCTGTAATCCCTTAGCAAGTCCTTTAGTAAAGGTCGTTTTACCTGCACCCAGTTCTCCAGTTAAGATTAAAACATCATTCTTTTCTAGTAGATGACCCAAGCGTTCCCCTAAAGATTGTAGCTCTTCTTCATTTTTTGTGTACATACCTCTATTATACCAAAAAGTTGTTCTTTGTCGAGATATTATCTGTGAAGTCCAGATTATGAATTATGAGACTTGGGCTGGTTCTTGTTCTGATTTTAAAATAGGAACAGTAAAAAGAGAACTAATAATATATCTCTCATCAAATGGCTATAAAATGAAACTTCCCAACGAATAACTTTTGGCACCAACAATCCTAGAAATAGCATGCCCAAGGCAATATAAAAGGTTATTGATAATATTGACCAAGGATTTCTGAGAACGATTAAAATAGCTAGTCCACTGATAAAACAGACTTGCTTTTTACCCAAAATCTTTTTCAATCCATATAGATACTTCTGAATCGGCAGAAAGACTAACAAATCAATACCGAATAAGAAAAAGAAACTCGGTAGAAAGACTTCCACAAACTCTTCACCAGTTGCCCTTCCCGTAAGAACATATTCTATGATAATTAAAGCTAAACCTAAAACATTTACCAATAGCAACAGAGTATACAAGAATTGTTTGCTATCTTCTTTAAAAACTGAATAATATTGATTTTGTTGTCCTTTATAGTAGTTTAGTCCTGCCCCAATACTCGCAAGTAGCAACATACCCACTAAATAATAAAAGCAGTTCTGATTTAACATCAAGGACCAAGTCGATAAACTTAAACAAGAACAGCCACTAAGTACCAAAACCGTCAGCAATAACAAAACTTGAATTTGCTTTTTCATTCTTTCCATCATTTTCCCTCCCTTACTTGCTCTTATTATATGCTAGAAATCCTCACTTTTGCTAGAATATTTCTCAACTGTCAGTTTTCTACTCTAAAACGCAAAAAAAGTTTGATGCAAGTAACCCTTACATCAAACTTTTTGCTATTTACCCTCAAACCAAAGAGCAATTTCTCGCTTAGCTGACTCTTCTGAATCTGAACCATGTACAACATTTTGGATAACCTCATTTTCTCCAGCAGCTTTTGCAAAATCACCTCGAATAGTTCCTGGTAAAGCTTCTTCTGGACGAGTTGCCCCCATCATGGTCCGCCAAGTTTCGATTACTTTGGGACCAGAGATAACGCCTACAAGAATCGGTCCTGAAGTCATGAATTCACGAATCGGTGGGTAAAAACTCTGACCAACCAAGTCCTGATAGTGCTGGTCAATCAACTCTTCTGAAACCTGTGAACGCAACTCCAATTTTTCGATTGTAAAGCCACGCTGTTCGATGCGTTTCAACACTTCACCTACTAATCCTCTTTTTACACCATCTGGTTTAATGATAAAGAATGTTTGTTCCATACTTGTCTCCTTTGTCAGATTCTTTCTTTTATTTTACCACATTCCATGAAAAAATGGAGAAAGTTTTCAGAAAAGAGAAAGAGAACCCGAAGGCTCTCTCATTCTCTCTTATTCTACTGTTTCTTCCACAGTTTCAACGGTAGTATCCACAACTACTTCTGTTGTTTCTTCGTTTCCTTCTTCCTCTACTGGAGGATTAAGGTATTCTTCTTCGTTGATAGCATGTGGTTCAAGGTTACGGTAACGTGCCATACCAGTACCTGCTGGGATGATCTTACCGATGATAACATTTTCTTTAAGTCCAAGGAGATGGTCTTTCTTACCACGGATAGCCGCATCAGTAAGGACACGAGTTGTTTCCTGGAAGGAAGCCGCTGACAAGAAACTGTTGGTTTCAAGTGAGGCTTTGGTAATTCCCATAAGGACTGGTCGACCAGTCGCTGGAACTCCACCCGCGACAAGGACATCTTTATTGGCATCTGTAAAGTCATTGATATCCATGAGGGTACCCATGAGAAGGTCTGTGTCACCTGGATCCATGACACGGACTTTACGGATCATTTGACGAACCATTACCTCGATGTGTTTGTCACCGATTTCTACCCCTTGGCTACGGTAAACTTTTTGTACTTCACCGAGAAGATAAGTTTCAACTGACAAGACATCACGGACTGCAAGGAGACGTTTTGGTTGGATAGAACCTTCTGTAAGAGCAGCACCACGCGCTACTTGGTCTCCAACTTCTACACGCATACGAGCAGTAAATGGTACGACGTATTCACCTTCGCCAGTTTCGCCCTTAACAAAGACTTTCTTAGTACGAGTTGAGGCATCTTCTTCGATAGCAGTAACTTGTCCTTTAACCTCTGTGATAACCGCTTCCCCTTTAGGATTGCGGGCTTCAAAGATTTCTTGGACACGAGGAAGACCCTGAGTGATATCGGTATTTGAGGCAACCCCACCCGTGTGGAAGGTACGCATTGTAAGCTGTGTACCAGGTTCCCCGATAGATTGAGCAGCGATTGTACCAACTGCTTCACCAACTTCAACCGCATCACCAGTCGCCAAGTTGATACCGTAACAGTGACGGCAGACACCGTGACGAGTGTTACATGTAAATACAGAGCGGATAGTCACTTCTTCCACACCAGCATTGACAATTTCACGCGCCTTGTCTTCTGTAATCAACTCATTTGGACCAATGATAACTGCACCAGTTTCTGGATGTTTAACAGTTTTCTTAGTGTAACGACCATTGAGACGCTCTTCGAGAGACTCAATCATCTCTTTTCCTTCTGCGATAGAGCGGATCAAGAGACCACGATCTGTTCCACAGTCGTCCTCACGGATGATAACGTCTTGGGCAACGTCAACCAAACGACGAGTCAAGTAACCTGAGTCGGCTGTCTTAAGGGCCGTATCGGTCATACCTTTACGCGCACCGTGAGTTGAGAAGAACATTTCGAGTACTGACAAACCTTCGCGGAAGTTTGAAAGGATTGGCAATTCCATGATACGTCCGTTCGGAGCAGCCATCAGACCACGCATACCGGCAAGCTGTGAGAAGTTTGAGATGTTACCACGGGCTCCTGAGTCCATCATCATAACGATTGGGTTCTTAGGATCTTGGTTAGCAATCAAGCGTTTCTCCAATTTTTCACGGGCAGCACGCCATTCAGCTGTAACAGCATTGTAACGCTCGTCGTCTGTAATCATACCACGACGGAATTGTTTGGTGATTTGTTCTACACGTTTGTGTGATTCTTCAATGATTTCAGCCTTGTCATCAACGACTGGGATATCGGCAATACCCACTGTCAATCCTGCGAGAGTTGAGTGGTGGTAACCGAGGTTCTTCATGCGGTCAAGTAAGGCAGAAGTTTCTGTCGTACGGAAACGTTTGAAGATTTCAGCGATGATATTTCCAAGGTTTTTCTTCTTGAATGGAGGGTTGAGTTCAAGTTTGCTGATTGCTTCCTTGATATCTCCACCAAGTGGCAAGAAGTATTTAGCTGGAACGCCTTCTGTCAAGTTGGCATTGTTTGGTTCTTGCAAGTATGGTAGACCCTCTGGCATGATATCGTTGAAAAGGATTTTACCAACTGTTGTAAGCAAGACCTTGTGTTTTTGCTCTTCTGTCCACGGTTTGTTGAGACTGTCAGTTGCAATCCCTACACGTGAATGAAGGTGAACGTAACCATTACGGTAAGCCATGACCGCTTCGTCACGGTCCTTGAAGACCATTCCTTCACCTTCACGACCAGCTTCTTCCATGGTCAAGTAGTAGTTACCCAAAACCATGTCCTGAGATGGAGTAACAACTGGTTTCCCATCTTTCGGGTTCAAGATGTGCTCAGCAGCTAGCATCAAGATACGAGCTTCTGCTTGGGCTTCTTCTGAAAGCGGTACGTGGATGGCCATTTGGTCCCCGTCAAAGTCGGCATTGTAGGCTTCACAGACAAGTGGGTGCAAGCGAAGGGCCTTACCATCAATCAAGACTGGCTCGAAGGCTTGGATACCCAAACGGTGAAGGGTAGGTGCGCGGTTCAAAAGTACTGGGTGTTCTTTGATCACTTCTTCAAGGATATCCCAGATACGCTCATCTCCGCGTTCGACCAAGCGTTTAGCCGCTTTGACGTTTTGCACGATATCACGTGCAACGATTTCACGCATCACGAATGGTTTAAAGAGCTCAATCGCCATTTCACGTGGAACACCACATTGGTACATCTTAAGAGTTGGACCAACGGCGATAACGGAACGTCCTGAGAAGTCAACACGTTTACCGAGCAAGTTTTGACGGAAGCGTCCTTGTTTACCTTTAAGCATGTGGCTCAATGATTTCAGTGGACGGCTACCCGGTCCTGTGATTGGACGACCACGACGACCATTGTCAATCAAAGCGTCAACTGCTTCTTGAAGCATACGCTTCTCATTTTGAACGATAATACCTGGTGCATTCAACTCAAGCAAACGAGCCAAACGGTTGTTACGGTTGATAACACGGCGGTAAAGGTCATTCAAGTCAGATGAGGCAAAACGGCCACCATCCAACTGCAACATTGGACGAAGATCTGGTGGAATAACTGGAAGGATGTTGAGAATCATCCATTCAGGTTTGTTTCCAGACTTGTAAAAGGCATCCAAAACATCCAAACGACGGATGGCTTTGACACGTTTTTGTCCAGTAGCTGTTTTCAACTCTTCTTTGAGTTCAGCAATTTCTTTTTCAAGATCTACTTGTTTTAAAAGGTCTTGGATAGCTTCGGCACCCATCTTGGCAACGAATGAACCATAACCATATTCACGCAAGCGCTCGCGGTATTCGCGCTCTGTCATGATAGACTTGTGCTCAAGTGGTGTATCCTTAGGATCAATCACCACATAAGCTGCAAAGTAGATAACTTCCTCGAGGGCACGAGGGCTCATATCAAGGGTCAAGCCCATACGGCTTGGAATCCCCTTGAAGTACCAGATGTGAGATACAGGAGCTTTCAACTCAATGTGCCCCATACGCT
This sequence comes from Streptococcus sp. UMB0029, assembly GCF_002871495.1. Lineage (GTDB taxonomy): Bacteria > Bacillota > Bacilli > Lactobacillales > Streptococcaceae > Streptococcus. The sequence continues at coordinate 207,825 of NZ_PNGD01000002.1, read as the reverse complement.
CACGACGAACTTTTGTACGCGTTACTTCAACCCCACAACGGTCACAAACAATCCCTCTATAACGAATGCGTTTGTACTTACCACAAGCACATTCCCAGTCTTTTGTAGGTCCAAAGATAACTTCATCAAAGAGTCCTTCACGTTCTGGTTTCAAGGTACGGTAATTGATTGTTTCAGGTTTTTTGACTTCTCCATAAGACCATGAACGGACTTTGCTTGGAGAAGCTAGGGTGATTTGCATACTTTTAAAACGATTTACATCAACCACTATTTCTTCCCTTTCTATTCTAAGTGAACTGCTTATTCTTGTTCAGCAGCTTCTTCTGTTGCTTCCGCTTTTGTTGCTTTCTCAGCTTCTTCAGCTTCAAAGGCTGCTTTAGCCTCTTGTGCTGCTTTTTCGCGGGCTTTTTCAAGGTCATCTACGTGGATGACATCTTCGTCCATTCCTTCATCCAAGTCGCGAAGTTCCACTTCTTGGTCATCTTCGTCAAGGACACGCATATCAAGACCAAGAGATTGCAATTCTTTTACAAGAACTCGGAAGGATTCTGGAACACCTGGTTTTGGAATTGGTTTTCCTTTTGTAATAGCTTCATAAGCTTTCAAACGTCCGTTGATATCGTCAGACTTGTAAGTCAAGATTTCTTGAAGGACATTTGACGCACCGTAGGCTTCAAGAGCCCAAACCTCCATCTCACCGAAACGTTGTCCACCAAACTGAGCTTTACCTCCGAGTGGTTGTTGAGTAACAGTTGAGTATGGTCCGACAGAACGAGCGTGCAATTTATCGTCAACCATGTGGTGGAGTTTGATCATGTACATGACTCCGACAGAAACACGGTTATCAAACGGTTCACCAGTACGTCCATCGTAAAGGATTGTTTTGGCATCACTGTCCATACCTGCTTCTTTAACAGTTGACCAAAGATCTTCAGAACTTGCTCCGTCAAAGACTGGTGTCGCGATGTGGATACCAAGAGTACGAGCCGCCATACCAAGGTGAAGCTCCATAACCTGACCGATATTCATACGTGATGGCACCCCAAGTGGGTTCAACATGATATCGACTGGAGTTCCATCTGGAAGGTAAGGCATGTCTTCTACAGGAACGATACGAGAGACAACCCCTTTATTTCCGTGACGTCCGGCCATCTTATCTCCGACCTTGATCTTACGTTTTTGAGCGATGTAGACGCGAACCAGCATGTTAACACCTGATTGCAACTCATCTCCATTTGCACGTGTAAAGATCTTAACATCACGAACGACACCATCGGCACCGTGTGGTACACGAAGCGAAGTATCACGCACTTCACGAGATTTATCTCCGAAGATAGCGTGCAAGAGACGTTCTTCAGCTGAAAGGTCTTTCTCTCCCTTAGGTGTTACTTTACCTACAAGGATATCACCTTCTTTAACCTCAGCACCGATACGGATAATACCCATTTCGTCAAGGTCTTTAAGGGCATCTTCACCAACGTTTGGAATTTCACGAGTAATTTCTTCAGGCCCAAGCTTTGTATCGCGTGTTTCTGATTCGTATTCTTCAAGGTGAACAGATGTATAGACATCGTCTTTCACCAAGCGTTCGCTCATGATAACGGCATCCTCGAAGTTGTAACCTTCCCAAGTCATGTAGGCAACGATTGGGTTTTGCCCAAGCGCCATTTCTCCATTTTCCATAGAAGGTCCGTCAGCTATGAAATCGCCTTTTTCAACGACATCACCAACTTTTACGAGAGTGCGTTGGTTATAGGCAGTACCTGAGTTTGAACGACGGAATTTTTGGATATGGTACACGTCCAATGAACCATCTTCACGACGAACTTCTACCTTGTCAGCATCTGCGTAAGTAACTTTACCATCATACTGAGCAATCACAGCTGCTCCAGAATCATGGGCCGCTTGGTATTCCATACCAGTACCAACATAAGGTGCTTTAGGATCAATCAAAGGCACAGCCTGACGTTGCATGTTGGCTCCCATAAGGGCACGGTTAGAGTCATCGTTTTCCAAGAAAGGAATACATGCTGTCGCAACGGCAACTACCTGTTTTGGTGAAACGTCCATGTAGTCAACAACATTCGCTGGATACTCTTGGTTGACCCCTTGGTGACGTCCCATGACAACTTTCTCAGCAAAGGTTCCATCTTCGTTAAGACGAGAGTTGGCCTGCGCTACAGTGAATTCATCTTCTTCATCGGCTGTCAACCAAACGATTTCATTCGTAACAACACCTGTTTCACGGTCAACCTTACGGTATGGTGTTTGAACAAAACCATACTTGTTCAAGTGTCCGTAAGATGACAAGTTGTTGATCAAACCGATGTTAGGTCCTTCAGGTGTCTCGATTGGACACATACGGCCATAGTGAGTGTAGTGCACGTCACGTACTTCATATCCAGCACGGTCACGTGTCAAACCACCAGGTCCTAAGGCTGACAAACGGCGTTTGTGAGACAACTCAGAAAGCGGATTGTGTTGGTCCATGAACTGTGACAACTGTGATGAACCAAAGAATTCTTTAACTGCTGCTGTTACAGGACGGATATTGATAATTTGTTGTGGTGTCAAGACTTCGTTGTCTTGAACAGACATACGTTCACGGACATTACGCTCCATACGAGAAAGTCCAAGACGTACTTGGTTAGCAAGCAATTCACCAACCGCACGGATACGACGGTTTCCAAGGTGGTCGATATCATCTACACGGCCAAGTCCTTCAGCCAAGTTGAGGAAGTAGCTCATTTCAGCAAGGATATCTGCAGGAGTAACGATACGAACCTTGTCATCTGGATTAGCATTACCGATGATCGTTACAACGCGGTCTGGATCAGTTGGTGCAACAACCTTGAATTTTTGAAGAACAACTGGCTCAGTCACAACAGCTGCATCATTTGGAATGTAAACAATCTTGTTCAAATCACCATCCAAATGGCTTTCGATGCTTTCAATCACACTACGAGTCATGATTGTCCCAGCTTCTACCAAGATTTCACCTGTTTCAGGGTCTACCAATGGTTCCGCAATGGTTTGGTTAAGCAAGCGTGTTTTAACATTGAGTTTTTTATTGATTTTGTAACGACCAACTGCTGCCAAGTCATAGCGACGTGGATCAAAGAAACGAGCCACAAGCAAGCTACGTGAGCTTTCAGCAGTCTTAGGTTCACCTGGACGAAGGCGTTCGTAAATTTCTTTCAAAGCTTCGTCTGTACGAGAGTCCATTGGGTTCTTGTGGATATCTTTTTCAACAGTGTTGCGAACCAATTCGCTATCACCAAAGATATCAAAGATTTCATCATCACCTGAGAAACCAAGAGCACGAACCAAGGTTGTAAATGGAATCTTACGCGTACGGTCGATACGAGTGTAGGCAATATCTTTTGAGTCGCTTTCAAGTTCCAACCAAGCTCCACGGTTAGGGATAACAGTTGAACCGTAACCCACTTTACCATTTTTATCAACTTTGTCGTTGAAGTAAACACCTGGTGAGCGGACCAACTGAGATACGATAATACGTTCACCACCATTGATGATGAAAGTACCCATTTCTGTCATGATTGGGAAATCACCAAAGAAAACTTCTTGAGTTTTGATTTCGCCTGTTTCTTTATTGATCAAGCGGAAAGTTACAAAAATTGGTGCTGAGTAGCTAGCATCGTGGATACGAGCTTCTTCTAGCGTGTATTTTGGTTCCTTGATTTCATATCCAACAAATTCCAACTCCATCGTGTCTGTGAAGTTTGAAATTGGCAATACATCTTCAAACACTTCCTTAAGACCATGGTCTAGGAAAGCTTTGAATGAGTCAGTTTGAATTTCAATCAAATTTGGTAAGTCAAGAACTTCTTTGATTCTTGAAAAACTACGACGGGTACGATGTTTCCCGTATTGAACGTCATGTCCTGCCAAGATGATTCTCCTTTGTAAATAAGTTCCAAGCCTTGTCAATCAGGCTTTTCTAATCGTCATATGGTTTTAAAAACCCCTATCACCGTGTCCCTTCGATGAATTTTCAGAATCTTTAAGTTTTTATTACAAATGCTCAAAATCCTGAAAAAAAGCACAAAAAGAGCAGCTAAATCTGACTTTTTCAGAAGATTTAACTGCTGTGAGCCTTGTCTGGACAATATTTCAGACAAAACCTACGACAAATGATTACTCATATTATACCCTATTTAGCTAGATTTTTCAAGGGATTCTGTCGATTTTTGGTGAATTTTTTTCCTATAAAAAATTGAATTCAACTATTACTTTGCAAACTTCATTTTCAGTTTAATAGTCCAATAAAAATATAGTAAATTCAGATTCTACTATTTTATCCTAGGCTGTTTTTCTTGACTTTACTAGGTTTTTCTTTTAATATATATGTATAAATATATAGGGAGGTTTATTATGGATATTTTGCTTTCTGAAACAGAACAGAATTTGCTAGTGTTACTGGAAGAATTAATCAAGCACCGTGATTGGATAGAACTTCCAGTCTTGGCTGAGAAGATGAATTTTTCAATCGAAGAATTGCAAGAACATCTTTCTAGGCTCGAGCAATTATTCCCAAACCTCCTTATTCGATCAACAAAAGAAGGCATTCAGTTGCAGTTTGAAGCCCGAAATTCTTTAGATCCTAGGATTGCTATCTTTGAACAATCTAAAACCTACTCTTTTTTGAACTGTCTATTTTTCAAAGAGGGACAATCACTTGAGCAAATATGTCAGGCACTTTCCACTAAGCCAGAGCAGATTGAGGAAATCATCCAGTATCTAAATACTAAACTCCCACAATATTATGACATCAAGGTCCAAATTTTCCATTTAGGCATGGAGGGAGCAGAAGAAGACATTCGCGCCTTTTATCTGGACTACTTTAGCCAAAGTTACAGTTTTCTTGGTTGGCCCTTCCCTTCTATTTCTGAAGAGGCACTCACTCAGCTGATTCAGCTATTTTTAAAGGCCCAACAAGTTTCACCCAACCTCAGTAGCTTACGGCAAATCAAATATACCTTGGCTATCAATCTAGAGCGATTCAATAAGGGACGTTTCATTGAAAATCCTAGTCCGCTCTTAACCAGTCATTACAGTTCCCTCATACAAATTCCCCAGTTTGAACAAGATATCAAAAAACTGGCTAAAAAACTCGATTTTGAAGCTACAAAGGAGACACTGGAACAGCTATTTTCAAACCCAATCAAATCTCATCAAATTACAAACAAGCCTAGTAATGGAGCTTTAGGAGACATTCATCAGATTCAAAAATCTTATCGTTTATGGAGTCAAATCTTAGAAGAGTTAGCTAAAGAATTTCATCTGCAGATTGAAAATCGCGAGGAATTGATTTGGCTCCTCCACTATACTGCCCAATCTGATTTCTTCCATCTACTCAGTGACCAGTCTCTTGACAAACAGAGATTCCTGATTTTAAGCAATTATCAAGCAGAATTTCCAAAACTATTTGAAGTAAGTCAACACAAATTCCAATCTTACCTTACTGAAATGGGACTCGAAAGTCACTCCATTAAGCTACAAGAACTTGTCTACACCTTTTCGATTCAAGGGCGACGTATTTTAGTCCAATTACTTCAAAAACTTCCCAAAATACGTGTTTTAGTCATTGGTCATCTGGATAGCCATCATGCACAAAACCTTATCGACACCCTAACTCACTACGGCAATAATCTCTATCTATTTGATTCTTGGGAAGAATCTGCTATTTCTTTCTCAAGTCTCAATCAAATCCCTCACGATATTGTGATCACTACCTTTCCTGTTTCCAATTGTCCGAAACCCATTATTTGTAGTCGGAATCTTTCTACTGCAGAACTATTTCACCACCTCCACCTGCTGGCTTCTCAAATTCATAAAGAAAGACTGGCTGAATCGTAACAAAATTTGTTACGATTTTTTCTTTTAGTTTAATTTTAGGAAAACGCTTGCATCTTATTTTACTAAGTGCTATACTGATAAAGAAATTCATTTATAGGAGAATAATTATGAAAAGAACAACTTCTCAAACTGAGAAAAAAATGGTCTACAGCATCCGTTCCCTCAAGAATGGAACTGGTTCTGTCCTTATCGGCGCAAGCTTTGTCCTACTTGCCATGGCTACACCAACTATCTCAGCCAACGAAAATACACCAACCACTAATGCAAGTAATAGTGAAACTACTACTGCCCTTGTCCAACCTCTTACTGATACAACAGCCAGCACTGGTAAGCAAGAAAGTGATCTTTCTGTACCTAAAAATGCAAACGCTTCCCTAGCGAAAACAGAAGAAAAACCTGCAACAGAGGCAACTACTCCTGCTGCAAGCCCAGCTGATTCAGCACCACAAACTGGGAAAGATCGTTCAAGTGAGCCAACCACTTCTACTAGTCCAGTAACGACTGAAACTAAGGCAGAAGAGCCAATCGAAGACAACTATTTCCGTATCCACGTCAAAAAGCTTCCTGAAGAAAACAAGGATGCTCAAGGACTATGGACTTGGGACGATGTTGAAAAACCTTCTGAAAACTGGCCTAACGGTGCCTTGTCCTTTAAAGACGCCAAAAAAGATGACTACGGCTACTACCTAGATGTCAAATTAAAGGGAGAGCAAGCCAAGAAAATTAGCTTCCTTATCAATAATACAGCTGGAAAAAATCTAACTGGCGATAAATCTGCAGAAAAACTGGCACCAAAGATGAACGAGGCTTGGTTGGACCAAGATTACAAGGTTTTCTCTTACGAGCCACAACCTGCAGGAACTGTTCGCGTCAACTACTACCGTACAGATGGCAACTATGATAAGAAATCTCTTTGGTACTGGGGAGATGTGAAAAATCCAAGTAGCGCTCAATGGCCTGACGGAACAGACTTTACAGCTACAGGAAAATACGGTCGCTATATTGACATTCCTCTTAAGGATGCCGCAAAAGAATTCGGCTTTTTATTACTAGATGAGAGCAAACAAGGAGACGACGTGAAAATCCGTAAAGAAGATTATAAGTTCACAGATTTGAAAAATCATAGCCAAATCTTCCTAAAAGACGATGACGAATCGATTTACACAAATCCATACTATGTCCATGATATCCGTATGACAGGGACTCAGCACGTAGGAACTTCTAGCATTGAAAGTAGTTTTTCAACACTGGTCGGTGCCAAAAAAGAAGATATTCTCAAGCACTCCAACATCACTAATCACCTAGGAAACAAGGTAACTATCACCGATGTTGCAATCGATGAAGCTGGTAAGAAAGTGACCTACAGCGGAGATTTCTCTGACACAAAATATCCCTATACTGTTAGCTACAATTCCGACCAATTCACTACCAAAACAAGCTGGCGCCTTAAAGATGAGACTTACAGCTATGATGGCAAACTAGGAGCTGACCTAAAAGAAGAAGGAAAACAAGTTGATTTGACCCTCTGGTCACCAAGTGCTGATAAGGTTTCTGTTGTTGTCTACGACAAGAATGACCCTGAAAAAGTAGTTGGAACTGTCGCTCTTGAAAAAGGGGAAAGAGGAACTTGGAAACAAACTCTAGATAGCACAAACAAATTAGGAATCACAGATTTCACTGGCTACTATTATCAATACCAAATCGAGCGTCAGGGTAAAACTGTTCTTGCACTCGATCCTTACGCTAAGTCCCTCGCTGCTTGGAATAGCGACGATGCCAAGATTGACGATGCCCATAAAGTAGCTAAAGCCGCCTTTGTAAATCCAGCTAAACTAGGACCTCAAGACTTGACTTATGGTAAAATTCACAACTTCAAGACTCGTGAAGATGCCGTTATCTACGAAGCTCATGTGCGTGACTTCACTTCAGATCCTGCCATTGCAAAAGACTTGACCAAACCATTTGGTACCTTTGAAGCCTTTATTGAAAAACTAGACTATCTCAAAGACTTGGGTGTAACCCACATCCAGCTCCTTCCAGTCTTGTCTTACTACTTTGTCAATGAATTGAAAAACCATGAACGCTTGTCTGACTATGCTTCAAGCAACAGCAACTATAACTGGGGATATGACCCTCAAAACTACTTCTCATTGACTGGTATGTACTCAAGCGATCCTAAGAATCCAGAAAAACGAATCGCAGAATTCAAAAACCTCATCAACGAAATCCACAAACGTGGCATGGGAGCTATCCTGGACGTAGTGTATAACCATACAGCCAAAGTCGATATCTTTGAAGATTTAGAACCAAACTACTACCACTTTATGGATGCTGACGGAACGCCTCGAACTAGCTTTGGTGGTGGACGTTTGGGGACAACTCACCATATGACCAAACGCCTCCTAGTTGATTCTATCAAATATCTGGTTGATACCTACAAAGTGGATGGATTCCGTTTCGATATGATGGGAGACCATGACGCCGCTTCTATCGAAGAAGCTTACAAGGCTGCACGCGCCCTCAATCCAAACCTAATCATGCTGGGTGAAGGTTGGAGAACCTATGCTGGTGATGAAAATATGCCTACTAAAGCTGCTGACCAAGATTGGATGAAACATACCGATACTGTCGCTGTCTTTTCAGATGACATCCGTAACAACCTCAAGTCTGGTTATCCAAACGAAGGTCAACCTGCCTTTATCACAGGTGGAAAACGTGATATCAACACTATCTTCAAAAATCTGATTGCTCAACCAACCAACTTTGAAGCAGACAGTCCTGGAGATGTGATTCAATACATCGCAGCCCATGATAACTTGACCCTCTTTGACATCATTGCCCAGTCTATCAAAAAAGACCCAAGCAAAGCTAAGAACTATGCTGAAATCCACCGTCGTTTGCGACTTGGAAACCTCATGGTCTTGACAGCTCAAGGAACTCCATTTATCCACTCTGGTCAGGAATATGGTCGCACTAAACAATTCCGTGACCCAGCCTACAAGACTCCAGTAGCAGAGGACAAACAACCAAACAAATCTCACTTGTTGCGTGATAAGGACGGCAATCCGTTTGACTATCCTTACTTCATCCATGACTCTTACGATTCGAGTGATGCTATTAACAAGTTTGACTGGACTAAGGCTACAGATGGTAAAGCTTATCCTGAAAATGTCAAGAGCCGTGACTATATGAAAGGGTTGATTGCCCTTCGTCAATCTACAGATGCCTTCCGACTTAAGAGTCTCCAAGATATCAAATACCGTGTCCACCTCATCACTGTCCCAGGTCAAAATGGTGTAGAAAAAGAGGATGTAGTAATTGGCTACCAAATTACTGCTCCAAACGGGGATATCTACGCAGTCTTTGTCAATGCGGATGAAAAAGCTCGCGAATTTAATTTGGGAACTGCCTTTGCCCACCTCAGAAATGCTGAAGTTTTGGCAGATGAAAACCAAGCAGGGCCAGTCGGAATTGCCAACCCTCAAGGACTTGAATGGACTAAAAAAGGCTTGAAATTGAATGCCCTTACAGCCACTGTTCTTCGAGTCTCTCAAAGAGGTGCCATCGTTGCCCCAGCTGTGGAAGAAAAAACAGAATTTGATATTTCTAACTTAAAACAAGAGCAAGGTCAAAATAACGGCCAAGACAATACTCCAAACCGAGTAGTCAAACCGGAACAGCAAACTCCAGCTCCACAAACTAAACCTGATTCTGCAAAACCAGATACAAAAGTAGCTGATGCGGAAAATAAACCTAGCCAAGCTACAGCTGATTCACAAGCTGAACAACCAGCACAAGAAGCATCTGTAAAAGAGGCGGTTCAAAACGAATCGGTAGAAAACTCTAGCAAGGAAAATAAACCTGCACCCCTAGCTAAACAAGCTGAACTTCCAAATACAGGAATCAAAAAAGATCACAAACTCCTGTTTGCAGGAATTGGTCTCCTCGCCCTTCTAGGTCTCGGGTTCTTGCTAAAAAACAAAAAAGAGAACTAAACTAGCCCTCCTATAGAACAATCCCCCAAGCCTTAACGCTCGGGGGATTATTTTTTGTACAATATTTGTTGTCCTAATAAACTTGATTAAGATTTTTTATTAAACCTCTTTCATGGCAAAGTATTCCCGTACTTTGGGTGCCACTTGTGTGCCGAAGAATTCAATAGCTCTTAGAACCCGGTCATGAGGCATGGAACCAAGCGGTAGATGGAGCATGAAGCGGTCCAAACCTAAGTCTTCAATCATGCGAATCAATTTTTCGGCCACCTGATCTGGATTGCCCACAAACATAGCACCATTTGGCCCAACTTGCTCCAAATATTGCTCATAGGTCAACTCCTGCCAGTGTGGACGGTCTTTGGAAATAGCATCCACTACTTGCTTGGTCGGATGGAAATAGTCTTTCACCGCTTGCTCGCCATCCTCAGCAATCCAACCCCAAGAATGGGCTCCAACTTTTAGTTCATGACTGGCATGACCCGCTTCGCTCCCAATCTCACGATAAGCCTGAATCAACTTTTTAAAATAACGCGGATTGCCACCAATAATGGCATAAACAATCGGTAGACCAGTCTGAGCAACCTTCACTGTTGATTCGACATGACCACCTGTCGCTATCCACAAGGGTAAGTTGTCCTGAACTGGACGAGGATAGACTTCTTTGCCAGAAATCGTTTGGGTCAATCGCCCTTGCCAGTCTAGCTTGGTCTTTTCATTGACTAACTGAAGCAAATCTAATTTCTCATCAAAAAGAGCTTCGTAGTCTTTCAAATCATATCCAAACAAGGGGAAAGATTCCGTGAAAGAACCCCTTCCAGCCATAATCTCTGCACGTCCATTTGACAAAGCATCGATAGTGGCATACTGTTGGAACAAGCGAATCGGATCCATACTTGAGAGAATGCTGACTGCACTGGTCAAACGGATTTTCTTGGTATTGACTGCCCCAGCTGCCAGGACAATCTCTGGCGCAGATACCGCAAAATCCGCTCGATGGTGCTCACCAATCCCATATACATCCAAACCAACCTTGTCAGCCAGTTCAATCTCTGCCACCAACTGACGAATACGTTCGGAATGACTGTAAGTCTGTCCAGTCCCCTCAAGCTCCGTTGTTTCCCCAAATGTCGAAATTCCCAATTCTACCATGGTAATTCTCCCTGTATATTTCTGTCCTTCAATTTGAAAAATTATTCTAACACGAATCTTGAGTACAAGCAACCGATTTGCTCACAAGAAAAAGCCTAGATAACTAGACTTTTTTAGCTTATTCTACCGTTACTGACTTAGCAAGGTTACGTGGTTTGTCCACATCAAGGCCACGGTGGAGTGTTGCAAAGTAAGCAACTAATTGCGTTGGTACAACCATTGAAATCGGTGAGAGGTAAGGGTGTACAGTCGTAAGAACGATGTCGTCTGTATCTTTGGCAACATTTTCTTCTACGATAGTGAGGACTTTGGCACCACGTGCTGCCACTTCTTGGATATTTCCGCGAGTATGGTTAGCAAGGACTGGATCTGACAAGAGAACCAAGACAGGCGTTCCTTCTTCAATCAAGGCAATAGTTCCGTGCTTGAGTTCTCCTGCCGCAAAGCCTTCACACTGGATGTAAGAAATCTCTTTGAGTTTAAGGCTTGCTTCCATAGCTACGTAGTAATCTTGACCACGCCCAATATAAAAGGCGTTGCGAGTTGTTTCAAGAAGCTCACGAACCTTGGCTTCAATGGTTTCTTTCTCTGAAAGAGTTGATTCGATAGACTGAGCTACAATTGACAATTCATGAACCAAGTCAAAGTCTTGCGCTTTAGCATTGCCGTTCGCTTCTCCAACTGCTTTTGCAAGGAAGGCAAGGGCTGCAATTTGTGCTGTATAAGCCTTGGTTGAGGCCACGGCAATTTCAGGACCTGCATGAAGGAGCATGGTATGGTTGGCTTCACGAGAAAGAGTTGAACCTGGGACGTTTGTCACTGTCAAGCTTGGGATTCCCATTTCATTAGCCTTGACTAAAACTTGACGACTATCCGCTGTTTCACCAGATTGGCTGATAAAGATGAAGAGTGGTTTCTTGCTGAGAAGTGGCATACCATAGCCCCACTCAGATGAGATGCCAAGTTCAACTGGTGTATCCGTCAATTCTTCCAGCATCTTCTTAGAAGCAAATCCTGCGTGGTAAGATGTCCCAGCTGCAAGGATGTAGATACGGTCTGCGTCTTGAACAGCCTTGATGATAGCTGGGTCTACGACAACTTGACCAGCCTCATCTGTGTAGGCTTGGATGAGTTTACGCATAACAGTTGGTTGCTCATCAATTTCTTTAAGCATGTAGTAAGGGTAAGTTCCCTTACCGATATCTGACAAGTCAAGTTCAGCAGTGTAACTAGCACGCTCACGACGATTTCCATCATAGTCTTGAACTTCCACACTATCAGCCTTAACGATTACCAATTCTTTGTCATGAATTTCCATGTATTGGTTGGTTTCACGAATCATAGCCATGGCGTCTGAGCAGACCATGTTATAGCCTTGTCCAAGACCAATCAAAAGTGGTGATTTATTTTTAGCCACGTAGATAACTTCAGGATCTTGTGAGTCAACCAAGGCAAAGGCATAAGAACCACGGATGATATGAAGAGCTTTTTTGAAGGCTTCAAGAACTGAGAGACCTTCTTCTTCCGCAAATTTCCCAATCAAGTGAACGGCGATTTCCGTATCTGTTTGCCCCTTGAAGTGGTGTCCTGCAAGGTATTCTTCCTTGATTTCAAGGTAGTTCTCAATCACACCGTTGTGAACCAAGACAAAACGTTCTGTCTCAGAGCGGTGTGGGTGAGCATTGTCCTCAGTTGGTTTCCCATGAGTTGCCCAACGAGTATGTCCGATACCAGTCGTTCCCTCAACACCAGCTGTCTTAGCAGACAATTCTGCAATACGGCCTACAGCTTTTACTAGGTGATTTTCAGCACCACCTAGGACAAAAATCCCCGCAGAATCATAGCCACGGTATTCGAGCTTTTCAAGCCCTTGAATCAAAATATCAGTTGCATTTGTGTTTCCAACAACACCAACAATTCCACACATAGTATATGCGACACAGACCAGCTGTGCTTTCTCCTTAAAATTGGTATAGTCTAATTCCTCTTTTATAGAATCAGCAAAAACAGTATATACTTGTTTCTTTCACTTGTCAAGAGTTAAAATTGGTATAGTTAAAATTAAGCTCCTGTAAGCAAAAGACTCTGACCAATTAGGATAATCAGTCAGAGTCCTTGTTAAAATCCATTATTGTCGCTTAATTCCTTGAACCAGTGCCCTGATTTTTTCAGACGACGTTCTTGCGTTTCCAAGTCTAGCTCGACCAAACCGTAGCGATTTTTATAGCTATTGAGCCATGACCAACAGTCAATAAAGGTCCAAATCAAGTAGCCCTTACAATTAGCTCCGTCTTCAATAGCACGGTGAAGTTCACGAAGATGACCTTTTACAAAGTCAATACGATAATCATCTTGAATCATTCCATCTTGACGGAATTTTTCCTCTCCTTCAACCCCCATACCATTCTCTGTCAACATCCACTCAATATTGCCATAATTTTCCTTGATATTTTGGGCAATGTCATAAATCCCTTGCTCATAAATCTCCCAGCCACGATGAGGATTGATTTTACGTCCAGGCATCACATAAGGCTCGTAAAAATGTTCTGGTAAGAGCGGACTCTCTGGATGCTTTGCAAATCGAGGAGCCATAACACGCAAAGGTTGATAGTAGTTGACACCAAGGAAGTCCACCGTATTGTCACGAATGAACTCCAGCTCCTCCTCTGTAGCATCAGGCAAGAGACCATGTTCATGCAAGATTTCTACCAACTCCTGTGGATAAGTCCCCAAAACAGACGGATCTAAGAAAGATTGGGCCTGAAAAAGGGCCGCAATACGAGCAGCCTTGACATCAGCAGGATGCTGGCTACGTGGATAAGCCGGTGTCAAATTTAAGACAATTCCAATCTTGGAACCAGGCAAGAGTTCATGGCAGGCCTTGACCGCACGACTGCTGGCCAATTGTGTATGATAAGCTACTTTAACAGCTGCTTCCGCATCCACCTTATGTGGATAATGGGCATCGTAAAAATAACCAAATTCTACAGGAACGATGGGCTCATTAAAGGTAATCCATTGATCCACTAAATCTCCATAAGTCTCAAAACAAAAACGAGCATAGTCTTCATAAGCTGAGACTGTCGCCTTATTTTCCCAACCATCACCATCCTCTTGAAGAGCAAAAGGCAAATCAAAATGATAGAGATTGACTAAAAGACGAATCCCTTTGATCTTAATAGCCTCAAAAACCTTACGGTAAAAATCTACACCCTGAGAATTAACTTTCCTACGCCCTTGTGGAAAAATCCGTGACCACTGAATAGAAGTCCGAAAGGCCGTGTGACCAGTTTCTAACAGTAGCTCAATATCCTTTTCCCAGTTTTCATAAAAGGTTGATGTTTTATCTGGACCAATCCCATTATAGTAACGATTTGGCTCCACTTGGTACCAATAATCCCAGAGATTATCTCCCTTACCGTCACCAGCTACACGTCCTTCTGTTTGTGGCCCAGAAGTAGAGGATCCCCAGACAAAATCCTTTGGAAATCTTAGCATACATTTACCTCTTTATCTACTCATTTTTCCCATTATACAGAAAAAACAAGGTAAAAACTAGTTACATTTTTTCCTTGTTTTTCTTCTGATTATAGTTTTTATTTCTTGCTGAGAATTTCAAGCGTTTCGAGCAAGTTATCTGCATGAACTTCGATGGTGTCACCAGTCGCTTTAATCTTAACTTCTACGATGCCATCGGCTGCTTTTTTACCAACAGTGATACGGATTGGCAATCCAATCAAGTCACTGTCGCTAAATTTAACTCCGACACGTTCGTTGCGGTCATCCGTCAAGACTTCGTAACCAGCTCCCATCAAGCTTGCTTCAAGCTTTTCTGTCAAGGCTTGCGCTTCTTCGTCCTTGACATTGACAGTAATCAAGTGTACATCAAATGGCGCCAATTCTTTAGGGAAGTTGATTCCCCAAGCGTAACGATATTCACCTTTTGGTGTTTTGTTAACAAAGAGACGAGCGTGTTGCTCCATCACTGCTGAAAGGAGACGGCTGACACCGATACCGTAACATCCCATGATAATTGGCACAGCACGGCCATTTTCATCCAAAACATCTGCTCCCATGCTTGCTGAGTAACGAGTACCGAGTTTGAAGATGTGACCAATTTCGATACCACGCGCAAAGTTAAGAACACCTTTTCCGTCTGGTGAAATTTCACCCTCACGAACTTCACGAATATCCACATATTCTGCAGTAAAGTCACGACCTGGGTTCACACCAGTCAAGTGATAGCCATCTTCGTTAGCACCCACAACTGCATTGCGAACATCTTGCACCTTACGGTCTGCGATGATTTTAACATTCTCTGGCAAACCAACTGGACCAAGTGAACCAAATCCTGCTTGAACAACACTTGCCACTTCTTCTTCGCTAGCAACGTCAAAGAAATCTGCTCCCAAGTGGTTTTTCAACTTGACTTCATTGAGCTGGTCATTTCCAACTAGAAGGGCTGCAACAAGCTCACCATCCGCCATATAGAAGAGGGTTTTAATCGTTTGTTCTTCTGGAACGTTTAGGAAGGCTGCAACTTCATCAATTGATTTAACATCTGGCGTTGCAACACGAGTCACTTCTTCTTCAGCGACAACACGGTTGCTTGGTTTGTACTCGTTTGTTGCCATTTCCAAGTTAGCCGCATAGCTAGACTCACTTGAGTAAGCAATGGTATCTTCACCAGAAACCATCCATTTGAGCAATTCTTCCTTGATTTCTTCTTGCACTTCTGCAGGAATTTCATCAAATGAGGCAACTGACTTGTCCAAGACAACCCAGCGGTCAAGGTCTGTACGAGCAGGTGTAATGGCCATAAATTCTTGGCTATCCTTACCACCCATGGCTCCACCGTCACCGATGATAGCCTTGAAGTCTAAGCCACTACGAGTGAAAATACGCTCATAAGCAGCCTTATACTCATCATAAACACTATCCAAGCTATCATAGTTAGCGTGGAAACTGTAAGCATCCTTCATGATAAACTCACGTGTACGGAGAAGTCCATTACGTGGGCGTTTTTCATCACGATACTTAGGCTGGATTTGATAAAGATTAAGTGGCAATTGCTTGTAAGACTTAACAGAATCACGGACAATAGCTGTAAAGGTTTCTTCGTGAGTTGGGCCTAGGATAAAGTCTGATTTTTCGCGGTTTTTTAGTTTGTAAAGGTCTTCACCATAAGTTTCGTAACGACCTGATTCACGCCACAATTCTGCACTAAGAAGGGCAGGAGCCAACATCTCAACGGCACCAATCTTGTCGAATTCTTGGCGCATGATGTTTTTAGCTTTTTCAATCACACGGTTGGCAAGTGGTAGGTAAGAATAAACACCTGCAGAAACTTGGCGAACATAACCAGCACGCAACATAAGAGCATGGCTGATAACTTGAGCATCGCTTGGCATTTCGCGAAGCGTTGGGATAGGCATTTTACTTTGTTTCATAATATTCCTCGATTATCTAAAAAAGAGTCGCATAATGTCATTCCAGGTCACAGCAATCATCAAGACAACCATGATGACCACTCCGGCCAAGGTGACATAGGTTTCAGTTTCTTGTTTCAATGGTTTGCGGCGGATGGCTTCCAGGATATTGAGAACAATCTTACCACCATCCAGAGCTGGAATCGGAATAAGATTAAAAATCCCGATATTGATGGAAATCATTGCCAAGAAGTACAAGACGTTCTCAATTCCATTTTTAGCAGCATCACTACTTGCCTTAAAGATGGCAACAGGTCCACCTAGCTTGTTCAAATCCGGTTGGAAAATCAGATTTTTCAGAGCTGATAGAATTCGGAGAGCTGAGTCAGCAGCGGTTGTGAAACCACCCACAAACATGGATAGAAAGTCCGACTTAATTCCCGGTTGAACACCTAGAAGGTAACGACCTTGATTTTCTTCAGGAGTAACAGTGACTTGTTTGTCACTACCCTTTTCGGAAATAGTCACATCCAAGGTCGGTGCCGTCTTATCTTTGGTTTCTGTTTCAACAGCTTGGATCAAACTTTCCCAGTTGCTAATCTCATGTGAGCCAATCTTGGTAATCTGAGCCGTTTCTGGCACTCCTACCTTAGCCAAGGCCCCTTGGGGCATGACATGGAATTGATTGGTATCAACATCTCTGACACCACCCTGCATGAAGATTAAAATCCAGAAAACAACGACACCTAAGATAAAGTTATTCATAGGTCCTGCAAAGTTGGTAATGAGTTTCCCCCAGATAGTCGCATTTTGATATTGAACATCTAAAGGTGCAATCCGAACCTCCGTTCCATCTGCTTCCACAACCGTTGCATCGTGATCCACTGCAAATGTTTTTTCTTCTTCCAGAACCAAGCCCTTGATAAAGAGCTTGTCTTCAAAATCAAACTGGGTCACCTGCATAGGAAGAGCTGTTTGATCCAATTTTTTACCTGAAAGATTGATACGTTTAACCTTACCGTCCTCAGCAAGTGTCAAACTGACAGGAGTTCCTGTCTTGATTTCAGTTGTATCATCACCCCAACCGGCCATACGAACGTAGCCACCCAGAGGCAAGATTCGAATGGTATAGGTCGTTCCATCCTTGCCAATATGAGCAAAGATTTTAGGTCCCATGCCAATGGCAAATTCACGCACTAGAATCCCTGATTTCTTGGCAAAGTAGAAGTGTCCGAACTCGTGCACCACCACAATAATCCCGAAAACCAGAATAAAGGTTAAAATTCCGAGCATAGTATTTCCTCCGTCTTTTGATTAAAAGAGTCCAAATAAGTGCATGATTGGAAATACAAGCAACATACTATCGAAACGATCCAAAACACCACCATGTCCAGGGATAAATTTCCCAGAATCCTTAACACCAAAGTGACGCTTGATCGAACTTTCTAGTAAATCACCAAATTGTCCAGCAATGCTAAAGAAAATAGCAAAGACTGACATCTTGTAAATTCCATATGGAAGAGCAACTGTCCTATCAAAAATCATAAAGACAATTGTTATCAAGATAGCTCCTAAAATACCCCCCAAGGCTCCCTCAAAGGTTTTATTAGGTGATACCCTTGGCGCTAATTTTCGTTTACCATATCTCATCCCAGCAAGATAAGCACCACTGTCTGTCGCCCAGACGATACACAAGGCCAAAAGCGCCTTATCTAAACCTGCAACACGAGCATCTAGTAAGGCATTAAATCCAAAGCCCACGTAGAAACTCATAGCAAGCGGGAAAACAGCGTCCTCAATCGTATAAGACTTGCTAAATACAGTCGTTCCTAACATGATTGAAATCAGAACACTATAAGCAACCACATTCCCATCAACTGGCAAAAAAGTCAGGTAATTCTCCAAGGGAATGGTCAAAGCAAAGGTTGCAAAGAGGGTCAAGAGGCCCTCCATCGTCATGGTCTCTAGACCTCTCATCTTCAAAAGTTCATGCATGGCTAGCATGGCTATGATTCCGATTGCTATCTGCAGCAAGAGTCCCCCAATCATCAAAATCGGTAGGAAAATAGCCAGGGCAATCCCTGCAAACAAGGTTCTTTTCTGTAAATCCTGTGTCATATTTCCTCCTAAACTCCTCCAAATCGGCGATGACGACGATTGTAGGCAAGAATGGCTTCCTGCAAGGCCGCCTCGTCAAAATCAGGCCACAAGGTATCCGTAAAATAGAGCTCACTATAGGCTCCCTGCCATGGAAGGAAATTGCTCAAACGCAATTCTCCACTAGTCCGAATAATCAAGTCTGGGTCTCGTAACTCCTTAGGCAAATGCTGGGTGAAGAGATAGTTGCCAATCAAGTCCTCTGTGATGTCACCTGGGTTTATTTTGGCATCTAACACATCCTGGGAAATCAACTTAAGAGCCTGTGTAATCTCAGCACGTCCACCATAGTTGAGGGCAAAATTAAGAATCAAACCTGTGTTGTTCTTAGTCAATTCCTCAGCCTTGGTCAGAGCTTCAAAGGTTGGCTTAGGCAGTCGGTCTGTCTCCCCAATCATTTGAATCTTAACATTATTCGCATGCAGTTCCGGGACATAATTATCATAAAACTCTACTGGCAAGTTCATGATAAACTTGACTTCCTGATCGGGGCGGGTCCAGTTTTCCGTAGAAAAAGCATAAACTGTAATAACCTTCACCCCCAGTTTGTTGGCTGCCTTGGTCACAGTTTGCAATGCTTCCATGCCCGCCTTGTGTCCGAAAACTCGCGGTTGCATACGTTTTTTAGCCCAACGGCCATTGCCATCCATGATGATGCCTATATGAGCAGGAACCTGTGTCGGAACCTCTACTTCCACAGCCTTATCTTTCTTAAAAAATCCAAACATGATCTTATTCCTATTCAAAAATCTATCGTTTCATTATACCATATTTCCCTATTTTCTTCTATCACTAAGCTATTTATACTCTTCGAAAATCTCTTCAAACCACATCAGCTCTATCTGCAACCTCAAAACAGTATTTTGAGCAACCTGCGGTTAGCTTCCTAGTTTGCACTTTGATTTTCATTGAGTATTATTCTCAGGCACCAAGCCCATTTTTCAAAAAAATAAGCCGCCTGATTGGGCGACTCAATTTTTTATAGGGAGATTATTATGAAAAAGTTTTAGGAGTTTAAGTTAAGGTCTTCTTAACTTATGGACTTAGTATACACTTCCTAGCTTAAAGTTTCCTTAAGTATTTTTAAAAATCAAATTTTTCCATTTCTCCTGCCAATTTTTCTTGGATAAACGTGTTTGATAGAGTTCCATTCGGTCTTCATTCTCTAAAAAATGAGGAGTTGGGCGAACTTGAAAATTCAAAATATCCTCGAGTCCATAAGGTGCATAGAGTTCAAAATCTGATTCTTTATTCAAGCGTAGTCCAACAGCCGTACATCGTTCTGGATACTTACTCATAGCATCACAAGAGCTGCTATAGGGAGCAGTGTGAGGACTATGCTGGTGCATATAGACCTGATTTTTCAATTCCCACTGGTACTGAGGAAAGTCCTCTCTCAACTTTTTCTCTAGGGATAAGGTTTCCTCATAAGAAATATCTGGATCAAAGAAAATGACATCAACATCTGTTTCACAGTCAAAAGGTGATTTGTATGACAAGAGATTCCAGATAAAATTTCTGACAGAACCTGCTGCCAACCACGAGTCTTTCAGACCAAGGTCTCGGGTGATAGTCAGAATAGCCATCATATCCCGATTTTCTCTAAAAGCCTCTAGAATTTCTTGCTCATTTTTCATTGCACTCATACCCCAAATGCTCATATGCCTTGGCTGTAGCCACTCGTCCAGAACGTGTCCGCATGATAAAACCTTTCTGGATTAGGTAAGGTTCGTACATATCCTCAACCGTCTCACGCTCTTCTGCTATGTTAACAGAAAGAGTTCCTAATCCGACAGGGCCACCACCGTACATCTCAATCATGGTCCGAAGGATTTTCTGATCCACATAGTCTAGACCTTCATGGTCAACATCCAGCATGGTTAAAGCCTTATCGGTAATAACATCATCGATAACCCCATTCCCCATTATCTGGGCAAAATCACGCACGCGCTTGAGGAGACGATTGGCAATACGAGGGGTCCCACGACTACGTAGGGCCAGCTCAGAAGCTGCCTCATGAGTGATTTCCATCTCAAAAATATCTGCCGTCCGCTCAACAATTTCCGTCAAATCAGCATGGGCATAATACTCCATATGCCCCGTAATCCCAAAACGGGCCCGTAGCGGATTTGAGAGCATACCAGCCCGAGTCGTCGCACCAATCAAGGTAAAAGGTGGCAACTCCAAATGAACACTGCGACTGCCTTCACCAGCCCCAATCATGATATCGATGTAGAAGTCCTCCATGGCACTATAAAGCACTTCTTCCACTGACATGGGCAAGCGATGAATCTCGTCAATAAAAAGGACATCCCCAGGCTCTAAGTCATTCAAAATCGCTACCAAATCACCTGCTTTTTCGATAACAGGACCAGACGTCTGCTTGAGATTGACACCCAGTTCGTTGGCAATAACAAAAGCCATGGTCGTTTTCCCAAGCCCTGGAGGGCCAAATAAGAGCACATGATCCAGCGCTTCATCCCGCATTTTAGCGGCTTCGATAAAAATCTGAAGCTGATCCTTAACCTTATCCTGACCAATATATTCACGTAAATACTGAGGACGGAGCGTGCGTTCTACTAACTCCTCATCACCCATCATCTCATTGTCTAAAATTCTACTCATGGCTCTATTATATCAAAAAAACAAACCACAAACAAAAAAGCCACCTGATTGGATGACTCCCGAGTTTAGTACTTATGTGGTATAATATTGTTCGGCACTTCTACACCGCCTGCGAGAGGAGGTGAATTAGCCCATGATGGATACAATACTTAAAACTATCATCGGACCAATTGTGGTCGGTGTCGTTCTTCGATTAGTCGATAAATGGCTAAACAAGAACAAATAGTGTCAAAAAGACCCCAAGCTTATTTGGACGTGAGCTTGGGGTCTTTTCTAGCCTATGATATAGACACAATACTTAATTCCCTTTTATTATCCCATAGTTCACAAAATTTGTCAAAACTTTACATTCTCAGCTTCTTAAGCTTTAACCGCTTTACAACAAGACTTTCAAGTTTAAGAGAAAGTTAGGGATTCTATCAATTTCATAGAAATTTTGATTTAGTAAACGAAGAGACAATCTTACATGTCACTCCTCATTTAATACGCCACTACTGGACAAGCAAAATCATTATTACAGCAGTTCCAGTCCTTCAATTAACAGTCACTTACAATCAAATTGAGTTTGAAGTAGCCGAAGCGACAACAGACCTATTTTTTAGTCATATTTTCTAAAAAAGTCCCCGCCAATTCCCCGACCAAAATCCGAAAATACCGGAAAATATCGAAAAATGATTTTTAGAATAATCCCCAAAAGCCTGAAATAGAGCCAAAAAACTCCACCTGATTGGATGACTCCCGAGTTTAGCACTTATGTGGTATAATATTCTACGGCACTGCTACACCGCCTACGAAAGGAGGTGAGATAGCCCATGATGGAATTAGTACTCAAAACTATCATTGGACCAATTGTGGTCGGTGTCGTTCTTCGATTAGTCGATAAATGGCTAAACAAGGACAAATAGTGTCAAAAAAGACCTCAAGCTTATTTGGTCGTGAGCTTGGGGTCTTTTCTAGCCTATGATATAGAACTAGTACTCAATTCCTTTTTATTATCCCATAGTTCACAAAATTTGTCAAAGGTTTATATCCTCATCCATTCAGCTTCTCCAACTTTAGAATCTGTCCAATAAAGTTTATAAGATTAAGTAAAAGTTATCGAAAAATGATTTTTAGAATAGTCCCCAAAAGCCTGAAATAGAGCCAAAAAACTCCACCTGATTTGGTGGAGTTAAGGGAGATTATTATGAAAAAGAAAAGTTTAGGATTTTATTAAATAAAGTTAGGAGGTCTTTATTTAATAACTATATGATACAAGACGAAGCTTAAAACTAACTTAACTTTTCTCAAATTTTACTATTTTGCAAAAAATTTCTATCACCATCACCTATCCAAGAAAAAAAGCCACCTGATTGGGTGACTTCATTAGGAGATTATGATGAAAAAAAGTTTTAGGATTTCATTAAATAAAGTTAGGAGGTCTTTATTTAATAGTTGTATAATACTAGACCAGCCTTAAACTTTGCTTAAGAAAAAACAAATTTTATTATTTTTCTCGATTCATCCAAGTCATTCCTATACAATTATAGGTGGATAAGATTTCAAAGCCCATAGAACGATAGAATCCCAAGGTTCTTTCTGTCTGGTCTGTCACCAGCTGGACTTGATAGGCATCTTTGTAATCCTCTAAAGCCTCTTTCATCAAGGCGCTACCAATCCCTTGACGTTGATAGATTGGTAAAACAATTAAATCCTGAACCAATACTGATGAGAATCCATCTCCAACCAAACGAATCAAGCCCACCACAGCATCGCCATCAAGTGCCACATAAATCGCTAATGAATGAGATAAGGCCTGCTCCAGCATCTCTGGTTGATGGGTATAATTTGTCCAACCGACAGCCTGATAGAGATGCAAAACATCCTCGAGCTTGACAATTTCTTGCTTTTTAATAGTAATCATCTCAACACCTCTTAAAGCTCTCTCAAGCTCTTGTGCTGTCGTCCATTTTTATCAAAGTTTTCAGGACACAACCATGTTTCCAAACGAGATTTGACTTGTGCCCAGTCCTTATCAATCATAGACAACCAATCCGTATCCCTCGTACGCCCCTTATAAATGACTGCCTGACGGAAGGTTCCTTCATAGACAAATCCCAAACGCTCCGCAGCTCGTCTGGATGGCAGGTTAAAAGCATCACATTTCCACTCATAGCGACGATAGTTGAGTTCTTCAAAGACATAGCGAGCTAGGAGATATTTGGCTTCTGTTCCTATCCGTGTCCCCCTGAGCTCTGGAGAAAAAGTGACAGCTCCCACTTCTATTACTCGGTTATTCTGGTCAATGCGCATGAGAGAAAAAGTTCCCAAAGCCTTACCAGTTGCCTTGTCTATGATTGCATAGTAAAAACGATCCTTACGAGCCAACATCTGATTTAAAAGGCTGACCAACTCCTCCATATCTGCTACTGGCTCCTGAAAAAGGTAGGTCCACATCTCCCGAGGAGTATCCGGACCATAAACAGCTAGCAAATCCTCCGCATGCTTTTCTACCGAGAGAGCCTCTATCCGAGCATAACGCCCTTCTAAAAAATCAATAGCAGGCAGTTCACCGGGTGTATAACCTTCCATTGACTCCCCAATCATTTGACCATATTCATTTACTGGCATTTTTCTTCTCCTTGTTTTACGCTGAAAATACTATATCACAAATTGTTCTCTTTGGAAACTGGCACTGTCTTCAAACTTCATCCTCAACACTATATTAGTGACCCGTTTTCTGTCTTTTATCCTCTAAGGCTTGATTAATTCGTTGGGTGAGTTTGTGAGTTTGCCAGATTTGATACAACCATATCAATCCATAAATTAACAAGAAAAAGAACCAAAGCAAGGGACTCCACAAGGCTGAACCCCAGCCAAAAAATAGAGAGGTCAATACTAAGATAGTAGCTGTCACTAATAAATGAACTCCTACACGTATACTAAAAGCAAGAAACTCTAGCTTTTCAAGGATTAAAGTCAATACCCCCATAATTCCACCCATTAAAAAAAGAGCTAGAATATTTTTTGTCATTGGTGCAGGATAGGTAATGCTTGGATGACACTGAGCTAATAACATCATACTCAAATAAAAGAAGGAAGCCGTACGCATTCCCGATACAAAATAATCAATTAATCGTTTCATGATTTTCTCCTATAAACCTAGATAATTCATTAAGGACTTAACGTATTTCCGACTCACACTAGATTTGATGCCCCGAGTCATTTTAGCCATCATGTTCCCTGAAAAACTATCCGATAATGACTCTAAATGATCAATGTTTATAATTGAATGGCGTGATATCTGTATAAAGTTACGCCGATTAATCCGATTCTGAAAGTTTGTCAATGTTTCCTTAGTTTTATAAATCCCGTCTACCGTATAAATGGTCAACAAGTTCTTATCGATATCTGCTAGAATAAGATCCTCAATTTTCACCATGACCAGATGATTATCCGTTCGAATAGGAATGACCACCTGATTGGTTTTTGAAAATTGTTCTAAATACTCCATGACTTCTCTTGCTTGGTCAGTTAATTGAGCTGCCTGAATTACAATATGTGGGTCCTTTTCTGAAAACTCTGCCTTCATTTCAAAACGAATCTTCATTTTCTCTCCAATATACTTTTATTTTCTCTTGCTAAATACTTTAACAAATAAAAGCCAAAGAAGAATAGCGATGAGACTGATAATAACCACTATAAAGTATGTCTCTTCCTTTGTCAATAGTTCTTGCCAGTTGATTTGGATTCCCATTTTTTCTTGAAATTCCTTTAACAATCTGCTATTTCCTGTAAATGCGGTCTCTAATGGTTCTTTCATTAAAATTTGTCGATAAAGAGAAGTAATATAAGTTGCAGGGGTACACTTCATGATAATCTGTGCAAAATCAGGTAAAACTCCAATAGGGACATAAGTTCCTACTAAAAATCCAGAAGCAGTTCCCACTATAGTTGCCAGTTTGCCAAGACTATCTACAGATTGAAAACGATAAATCAAGAGAATATTTATCAAACTTGAAAGCAGACTACTTAACAACATAATCAAAGCAATTTCCGGTAAATGATTGATAACTGGACTTTCTTTAAAATAAAGCCCCATAACAGCAAACATAAACACCTGCATGACAAAAGAGATGGTAATACTACTGATTAGATAGGACACCTGTAAACCCCAGCTACCTAAATCTGTCAAGAAGAGATCTTGATCCACTTGATTTTCACGATCCTGTACCATTTGTGTAAGAGCCGTAAAACTGGTTGTAATCCCAGTCACAGCCAAGGTCCCACCCATCAGCCAGTTATTTAAAAGGTTCGTATTATCAGGGAGTTGGGACCAAGCGTCCGTCAAATTCTTCTGCAAAAAAATGATATAAAGGAGGAAGGAAATCAATGCCCCCAATAACGAGAAAAATACTCCCGAACGATTACGAAAATATAAGATAAAATTCCGTTTCAATAAAGCTAGCATTACCGAACCTCTCTTCCTGTAAGTGCAATAAAGGCATCATCCATAGTACCCGGACGAAACTCAAAAGAATCAATTTCTTCTCGAACTTTTGCCAAATATTCAATGGCTTCCTGTGACGTCCTTGGATAAAAAAGATATTCCAACTCATTTTCTTCCTTTACTGTCATTCCAGTCTGTAGCAACTTTTCTAAATCCTTCATTTCTTTAAAACGAATTTTTAGGATATTAGATGCATACTGACTTTTAATAGCCGTCGCAGAACCTTGCGCAATCACTTTCCCATGATCAACGATATAAATCTGATCCGCTTCATCCGCTTCATCCAGATAATGAGTCGTTAAGATAATAGTCATCCCTTCATCCTTTTGTAGTCGAGACAGTAAATCCCAAATGGCTTTGCGAGTCTGAATATCTAGACCTGTCGTTGGTTCATCTAAGAAAAGAATATCTGGCTGTGAAAGAAGAGCACGCGCAATATCAACCCTACGTTTTTGCCCACCTGACAAAGTCCCATATAGTTGCTTCTGGAAAGCAGTCAAACCCAGTTGATGGATCAAATCATCCACACGACTTGCTGCAATCTCCTTATACTGTTGAGCACGAATCGTAAGATTTTCCCTAACCGTCAACATCTCATCCAGTACACTAGCTTGAAAAACAACTCCTATTTTCGTATTTGGCGCATATCGAATCTGACCTTTTGTCGGCTTTTTCAAACCGATTAACATGGAAATAGTGGTTGATTTTCCTGCACCATTTGGACCTAAAATAGCATTAAAACTCCCTTTTTCAAACTCTAACTGAATATGGTCAACAGCCATATAATCGCCGTACCGTTTAGTTAAATGTTTAGCTTGTAAAATCATATTTCTTCCCTCCTTTTATCTCACTAGTTTAACAAAAAGTATGAAAGAAAAATCGACTTTCGAGATAAGTGGTTAAAATGAGAGGTTAAGTGGTGAGATGATGGAAACAGAATTATATTTTTCATTCAAAAAATCCTCCAGATTCTACTCTGAAGGATTCCTATCTTATTTAACGACGATATTAACGAGTTTATTAGGCACACTAATCACTTTCACGATTTCCTTACCGTCAATTTCTGACTTAACTTTTTCATCAGCGAGAGCAATTTCTTGTAATTCTTCGCGTGATAGGTCTTTAGCTACCATGAGTTTGGCACGGACTTTACCTTTGATTTGGACAACGATTTCGATTTCGTCTTCAACCAATTTGCTTTCGTCCCATGTTGGCCAAGCTACATAAGAGATAGATTCTCCTGTTGCTGCAAGAGTTTGCCAGAGCTCTTCTGCCAAGTGAGGTGCAAATGGTGCAATCAATTGGATAAAGCCTTTGGCGTAGTCTACATAAAGTTTTTCTTCCTTGTTAGCCGCGTTGACAAAGACCATAAGTTGGGCAATGGCTGTGTTGAATTTGAGGGATTCGATTTGCTCTGTGACAGCTTTGACTGTTTCATTGTAAACCTTGTCAAGAGCGCCATTGTTTTCCGCAGCGATTTCTTTACTTGTAATCAAACGGTAAACACGGTCAAGGAACTTACGGCTTCCTTCCAGACCTTCTTCTGACCAAGCAATCGAAGCATCAAGTGGTCCCATAAACATTTCATAAACACGAAGGGTATCGGCACCGTATTGTTCCACCACGTCATCTGGGTTGACAACGTTCTTGAGGGACTTAGACATCTTGGCTGGTGCTTGCTCTAACTCTTCACCTGTTTCCACATGGAAGAAAGAACCATCACGTTTTTCAACCTTATCAGTTGCCACAAGAGCCCCACGGTGATCGCGGTAGCTTGTTCCCAAAATCATCCCTTGGTTAAAGAGTTTTTGGAATGGTTCCTTAGTCGGAACAACACCGAGGTCATAGAGGAATTTGTGCCAGAAACGAGCGTAAAGCAAGTGAAGAACGGCATGCTCTGCCCCACCCACATAGATATCTACTGGCAACCATTGTTTGAGAAGGTCCTCATCAGCCAATTTCTCAGTATTGTGTGGGTCAATATAACGGAGGTAGTACCAGCTTGAGCCTGCCCATTGTGGCATAGTGTTGGTTTCACGACGACCTTTAACACCATCTTCACGAGTCACTTCAAGCCAATCTGTCAAGTTAGCTAGTGGACTTTCACCAGTACCTGAAGGACGGATGTCCTTGGTTACAGGCAAGACAAGTGGCAATTCACTTTCAGGGACAGCTGTTGATGTCCCATCTTCCCAATGAATGATAGGAATTGGCTCACCCCAGTAACGTTGACGGCTAAAGAGCCAGTCGCGGAGACGGTAGGTAACCTTCTCTTGTCCACAGCCCTTTTCTTCCAACCAAGCCACAATCTTGGCAATAGCGTCTTCTTTGTTGAGTCCATCTAGGAAGTCTGAATTGACATGAAGGCCATCTTCTGTGTAGGCAGCTTTTTCAACGTTTCCACCTTCAAGTACTTCGACGATTGGAAGATCAAATTGTTTGGCAAATTCCCAGTCACGTTGATCGTGGGCAGGAACAGCCATTACCGCACCTGTACCATAGCTAGCAAGAACATAGTCCGCAATCCAGATTGGAATTTCCTTGCCATTGACAGGGTTAATAGCATAAGCACCAGTCCAAACACCAGTTTTTTCCTTAGCAAGATCTGTACGAGCCAAGTCAGACTTGAGGCTAGCTTGATGTTTATAGTTTGCTACAGCTTCTGCTTGCTCTGAGCTTGTGATGGCGTCTACTAATTCATGTTCAGGAGCCAAGACAGTGAAAGTCGCACCGAAAAGAGTGTCTGGACGAGTGGTAAAGACAGTGAATTCCTTATCTGTTCCCTTAACTTTGAAAGTTACATTTGCACCAGTTGATTTCCCAATCCAGTTGCGTTGCATGTCCTTGATGGACTCTGGCCAGTCAAGTTCATCTAAGTCATTAAGCAGACGCTCCGCGTAGGCCGTGATTTTAAGCATCCATTGGCGCATTGGTTTGCGGACAACTGGATAGCCTCCACGCTCAGATGTTCCGTCAGGAAGAACTTCTTCGTTAGCGATGGCAGTTCCCAATTCTTCAACCCAGTTTACTGGCACTTCAGCTTCATAGGCCAAGCCTTTTTCGTAAAGCTTGGTGAAAATCCATTGCGTCCACTTGTAATAGTTTGGATCTGTTGTATTAACTTCACGATCCCAGTCATAAGAAAATCCAAGCGCATTGATTTGACGTTTGAAGTTGGCAATATTTTCCGCTGTAAATTCTGCTGGGTCATTACCTGTATCCATAGCGTATTGCTCTGCAGGCAAACCAAAAGCATCCCACCCCATTGGGTGAAGGACATTGTAGCCTTGCGCACGTTTGTAACGGCTGAGGATATCTGTCGCTGTATAGCCTTCTGGGTGTCCTACGTGCAGACCCGCTCCAGATGGATAAGGGAACATATCAAGAGCATAAAACTTCGGTTTTGATGCATCTGTTCCTGTCTTAAATGTATGATGTTCTGCCCAGTAGCCCTGCCACTTAGGCTCAATTTCTTTATGATTGTAAAAACTCATGGTCTCTCTCCAATTTTGTGATGTTACTATTATACCATTTTTGAGGGAATTTGGTCTCGTTCTATTCTATACTTTTCTATTTTACCTTGCTCTAGAATTTTTAAACTGCTATACTTATAACAGAAAACCCTTCCAAGGAGGTAGCGGATGTCTCATTCCTTTAAAAAATCTCTCCAAAAAGAAATTCTCCATAGAAGCTCTATCGCAGCCTTTGTGACCTCACTCTTACTACTCATTTTACTTTTTGGTTTTTCCTATTTTTTACAAGAGCAACAACTCTCCAAAGATACGAGACAGATTGTCAAACAGGTTCAAGAGATGAAAGAAGCCAATAATGAGCTCCTGACTACTATGAACCATAAAATGATTCCAGGATTTTTGGACGGCAAACACACAGAGCGAGAAGTCTTTAGCTTATTTTACGAGACAAAAGCTAGACTGAAACTTAGTTCTGACCTCATTATTCTAAGTGATACAGGTGAATTACTATTCAGTACCAATCGAAATCACCAAGAAAGTATTTTATCACCCTACTATCTAAAACTGCTCATTCAAAATCCTTCTCAAGATAAAGTTACAGAAAAAATTGCACTCTCTTCAGATAAGCAACATTACACACTCTTTATCAAACCACTACTTCAAAACCAACGAGTTAAAGCCTATACTATTGCGTTCGTAAATGAGAATGATTTCATCTCAAGTTTCCCAATGATCAATTCCAAATACATCATTACCGATAGCTTTGGAAATATGTTTTCCAACAATACAAATCAGTTTACTCGTTCCACTCTTGAAAAATTTGATGAAAAACTCCTACACTCTCGCACCCACTGGTATGCGAATGAACCGCTTATTGTTCAAAAAGAAAAAGTCGGTGCTATTTTTTCAATCTATACTTTTCAATCCTTTTTTCCCATTCCTAGCTTACTTGGTCTAGCCTCCATTCTCACCTTATGTATATTCTTCCTCTACTTCTGGCAAGCAAGGCGAATTGCTCATAAGATTGCCACACACAATGCTGTTCCTATTGAAAGTTTGGTTTACCAACTTCAAGAAATTCCTAAACAAGCAGAAAAAAGGCTTTCTCTACAAACAGGTGATGAGTTTGAGTTTATGGCAGAAAAAATCAACAATATGTTGTACGAATTAGATCAACTTCATCAAAAAATGCTAACCATAGAAAAAGAAAAGTGGATTTTTGAAAGAAAAATGCTGGAAGCTCAGTTCAATCCTCATTTTCTCTACAATACACTTGAAACGATTAAAATCACTTCTTTAATGGATGCAGCTCTCACACAAGACCTGATTCAAAATCTCACGCGCATTCTTCGCTACAGTATCACCGATTTAGAAAAAGAAACAACCATTTGCCAAGATTTAAAGATTATAGAAGATTACCTTATGATTCATAAGATTCGTTTCGAGCACTTCTCCTATGATATTGTCTGCCCAAAAACTGTTGATAATCAGCCTATACCTAAGCTTTTCTTGCTTCCTCTCGTAGAAAATGCTATAAAATATGGGATGCAATACCGTATTGATCTTCATATTGATATCCAAATTACCTTGGAAGCAGATTCTCTGACTTTTTTAGTCAAGGATAATGCCGGAGGGCTCACAAAACAAGAGCGACTCGCTATTTTAGACTCTTTAGAAAGCCCTCATACCCAACATGGCATCGTTAACAGCTACAAACGATTGAGCAATTTCTTTTCTGATGTCCAGCTAGATTTAGGAGTCAATCGCCATGGAGAAACTTGGGTCAAATTTATAACGAAAGGACTAACTCATGTTTAAGCTCATTATCGTAGAAGATGAACACCTCATTCGAAAATGGCTAGAGATTGCCGTAGACTACTCTGCCTTAGGTATCCAAGTTGTAGGAACTGCTAGTCACGGTCAAGAGGGAATGAAACTCATCCAAGAAAAAGAACCTCATATTGTCTTAACAGACATCACCATGCCAATTATGGATGCTTTTATGATGTTTGAAGCCACTCGTACTCTCTCCTATGAAAAAGTTATCTTATCAGGTTATAACGATTTTCAAAATGCTAAAAAAGCCATGCAATATGGCGCGGTAGATTTCTTATCCAAACCAATTGATACCAAGGAATTGACAGAATGTCTTCAAAAAATTGTTTTGCGATTACGAGTTAGCACTTATCAAGAAACTCCTTTTTTAGAAGAATATCAAACTTTACTCACCTCTATCCAACAAGTCGATACACAAAACCAAATCATTCAGCAAATTCTGGAATTTGTGCATCAACACTACTGCATGCACTTTACCATTTCTACCATTGCAGAGAATCTAGGATATAGCGAAAGTTATCTATATAAGGTCATCAAAGAAGACTTCCCAATGACGTTAAATGAATATATCTTACGCTACCGTCTCAAGCAAGCTATAGATAAAATGGCTGAATCCCCCAATTCCCCCCTAAGCGATATCTCTGAACAAGTTGGATTTTCAGACTATAAATATTTTGCCAAAGTTTTTAAAAAATATCTCCATATTTCTCCAAAAGAATTAAAACTCATGGATAAAAACCATTGATGTAAAAGGATTGCTCAGCTCAGGCAATCTTTTTATTTTGTACTTTTACTCAATGAAAATCAAAGTGCTAACTACTCAAATCATAGCTTTGAGATTGCAGATAAAGCGACGTGTTTTGAAGAGGATTACTATCGAAATCCCAGTTACAGTGTACCCATCCTTGCTCTAGGAACTCATTTCCTATTTTTCGTTTTAGATTTCTTTAAGGTTTTTATTATATCCTGTAGGACTCTACAATTTAAAAACATTAATAATCTAGGTAGAGAAAATGTTCGTAAAAAAGGAGATACTTATGAAAAAAATACTATTCTTTCTCTCTTGTGGCTGGATATTCCTTTCTTTATCAGGATGTTCTTCACCTATAGAAGCGGAAACTAGCTCTGAAAAAGATTCAGATAGCACTTTGGTTGTCTACTCGCCTAACCCTGAAGACCTTATCGAAGAAACAATCCCAGCCTTCGAAGAAAAATATGGTATTAAGGTTGACTTAGTACAAGCCAGCACTGGTGAATTGTTCAAAAAAGCTGAGGCCGAAAAAGAATCCCCAGTAGCTGATGTCATTTTCGGAGGCTCCTACGCTCTCTTCTCTTCTAACGAAAAACTTTTTGAACCTTATATTTCCCAAGAAAACGACCAGATAATCTCTGAATATCAAAATAAAACTGGATTCTACACGCCTTATACACTTGATGTCAGTGTCATCATTGCCAATTCAGCTCTTACAAAAGATATAAAAATTGAAGGCTACAATGATCTACTCAATCCTAAATTAAAAGGGAAAATTGCTACTGCTGATCCAAGTAACGCATCTAGCGCCTTTGCTCAATTAACAAACATGCTTATCGATCAAGGCGGATACGAAAATGAACAAGCTTGGACCTATGTGAAAAATCTATTTACCCTAGTAGATGGAAAGATTGCATCTAGTTCTTCAAATGTTTACAAAGCTGTCGCCGATGGGGAAATGGCTGTAGGACTCACCTATGAAGATCCTGCCTTAAAACTTTTAAACGACGGAGTTGATGTAAAAGTCATTTATCCAAAAGAAGGAACCGTCTTTTTACCTGGTAACGCAGCTATCGTCAAAAACGCCAAACACATGGACAATGCTAAGAAATTTATCGATTTCCTCCTTTCTCAAGAAATCCAAGATAAGCTAGGAACTGAAACAACAATCAGACCTATTCGTAAAAATGCTAAAACCAATAAAAATATGAAGGCTATGACAGAAATCAATGTTGCTACTGAAGATTCAGATTATGTCATCAAGAACAAATCCACTATTCTTAAAAAGTACAATGATATTTTTACAGATATCCAATCTAAAAAATAAAATTTGACTTACCAGTGATTAACTGTCAAACCCTGCTATAAAATCAAAAGATTACTTCCGTTTTTGTAGAGAATTTTACTCTAATAGAATAGAATTATCGGTTTTAAAAACGCTTACATTATTTTAAAATAAACTTAAATAACACAACGGAGGTATCCATCATGAAAAAGAAATGGATGTATTATGCTGCTTGCGGACTAGCTCTTTTTGGTCTTGCTGCTTGTTCTTCTAATGAATCTGCCGATGGCGGTTCATCTGATAAAGGAGACGGCGGTTCGCTAGTCGTTTATTCACCAAACTCAGAGGGCTTAATCGGAGCAACTATTCCTGCCTTTGAAGAAAAATATGGTATCAAAGTAGAACTGATTCAAGCTGGTACTGGAGAACTTTTCAAAAAACTAGAGTCAGAAAAAGAAGCTCCTGTAGCTGATGTCATCTTTGGTGGTTCTTATACACAATATGCTACCCACGGAGAACTCTTTGAAAACTATACTTCAAAAGAAAATGATAATGTTATCAAAGAATATCAAAACACAACTGGCTACTCTACTCCTTATACACTAGATGGTAGTGTTTTAATCGTCAATCCTGATTTAACGAAAGGCATGAACATCGAAGGATATAGCGACCTTCTCAAACCTGAACTAAAAGGAAAAATTGCAACTGCTGACCCAGCAAACTCTTCTAGCGCCTTTGCTCAATTAACAAATATGCTACAAGCTCAAGGTGGTTACAAAGACGATAAAGCTTGGTCTTATGTAAAAGATCTCTTCACACTTATTGATGGTAAAATCGGTTCAAGCTCATCTGGTGTCTATAAAGCAGTCGCTGACGGAGAAATGGCTGTTGGTCTCTCTTATGAAGATCCAGCAGTTAAACTCTTAAATGACGGAGCTAATATCAAGGTAGTCTATCCAAAAGAAGGAACAGTCTTCCTACCTGCTAGTGCTGCTATCGTTAAAAAAGCTAAAAATATGGAAAATGCCAAGAAATTTATCGATTTTATTATCTCTCAAGAAGTACAAGATACACTTGGTACAACCACTACTAACCGTCCTGTTCGTAAAAATGCTAAAACAAGCGAAAATATGAAACCAATTGACAAAATCAAAACACTCACTGAAGATTATGATTATGTCATCAAGAATAAATCAGATATCGTTAAGAAATACAACGAAGTCTTTACAGATATCCAATCTAAACAGTAAAAGAGGTTCACTATGAGTGAGATCAAAATTATTAACGCAAAAAAAATCTATCACGATGTCCCTGTTATTGAGAATTTGAACATTACAATTCCAAAAGGAAGTCTCTTTACCCTTCTTGGGCCTTCAGGGTGTGGGAAAACGACCCTTCTTCGTATGATTGCAGGTTTCAACAGTATCGAAGGTGGAGAATTTTACTTCGATGATACAAAAATCAATAATATGGAACCCAGCAAACGCAATATCGGAATGGTTTTCCAAAACTACGCTATTTTCCCACATTTGACTGTCCGAGATAATGTTGCTTTTGGTCTCAAGCAAAAGAAGGTTCCAAAAGAAGAATTGATTCAACAAACCAATAAGTATCTTGAACTCATGCAAATTGCTCAATATGCGGATCGAAAGCCCGATAAACTCAGTGGGGGACAACAACAACGTGTCGCCTTGGCACGTGCCTTAGCTGTTAATCCAAGTGTTCTCCTCATGGACGAACCACTTAGTAACCTAGATGCCAAACTTCGCTTGGATATGCGTCAAGCTATTCGAGAAATCCAACACGAAGTGGGAATTACAACTGTTTATGTGACCCACGACCAAGAAGAAGCTATGGCTATTTCAGACCAAATTGCTGTTATGAAAGACGGAGTCATCCAACAAATCGGTCGGCCAAAAGAACTCTATCATAAACCAGCTAATGAGTTTGTAGCAACCTTTATCGGACGCACAAATATTATCCCTGCCACTCTTGAAAAACGGAGCGACGGCGCTTATATCGTCTTTTCAGATGGCTATGCTCTTCGAATGCCAGCTCTTGATCAGGCTGAAGCACAAGATATTCATGTAAGTATTCGTCCTGAAGAATTCATTAAAGATGAATCTGGAGATATTGAAGGAATTATTAGCGATAGCGTCTACCTTGGACTGAATACTGAATACTTCATCGAAACAGGATTTGCCTCAAAAATTCAAGTTAGCGAAGAATCAACTTTTGAAGAAGACCTACAAAAAGGCGATCGTATTCGTCTACGAATCAATACTCAAAAATTAAACGTCTTTTCTGCAGATGGTTCCCAAAATCTGATAAAAGGAGTCAGCCATGGAACGTAAAAAACTAAATATTTGGACAGCCTCCTCTTTCTTCATCTTTCTTACCTATCTTGTCTTTCTCGTTTATCCTATCGTTACCGTGCTCAAGCAAGCACTCATACATGAGGGACAATTTTCACTAGCTAATTTTGTCACTTTCTTTAGTAAAGCCTACTACTCTGAGACACTTGTCAACAGTTTCAAGGTTTCCATTACCGCTACTATCACTTCCTTAGTCGTAGGAACCTTATTAGCTTATCTCTTCTCTATGTATGATTTCAAAGGAAAGAAATTTCTACAAATATTGATTATCATTGCTTCCATGTCAGCTCCTTTCGTGGGAGCCTACTCCTGGATCCTCTTACTGGGACGAAATGGGGTCATCACTAAATTCCTGACAAATACCCTTCATCTTCCAGCTATCGATATTTATGGATTCAAAGGAATTGTACTTGTCTTTACATTGCAACTATTCCCACTGGTATTTCTATACGTTGCTGGGACAATGAAAAGTATTGACAATTCTCTACTTGAAGCTGCTGAAAGCATGGGTTCCTTCGGATTTAAGCGTATCGTAACAGTTATTTTACCTCTCCTAGTTCCAACCTTACTAGCAGCTGCCCTGCTTGTATTTATGAGGGCATTCTCAGACTTTGGAACACCGATGTTAATTGGTGAAGGATATCGGACTTTCCCAGTCTTGATTTATACCCAATTTATTAGCGAGGTTGGAGGAAATTCTGCTTTTGCATCTGCTTTAGCAATTATGGCGATTATCATAGCCTTGGCAATTTTCCTTATCCAAAAATACATCTCAAACCGCTACAGTTTCAGTATGAATTCGCTCCATCCAATTGAGCCTAAAAAAACTACAAAAGGAAAAATGGCTGCCATTTATGCGACAGTCTACGGAATTATCTTGTTCTCTGTTCTACCTCAAGTCTACTTGATTTATACTTCTTTCCTAAAAACATCAGGTATGGTATTTGTCAAAGGATATTCTCTAAACAGTTACAAGGTAGCTTTCAATCGTATGGGGTCTGCTATTTTCAATACCATTCGTATCCCTTTGATTGCCTTAGTTCTAGTTGTCCTATTCGCAACATTTATCTCCTACCTAGCCGTTAGAAAACGGAACTTGTTTACAAACTTAATTGACAGCCTCAGTATGGTCCCTTATATTGTACCAGGAACCGTTCTAGGGATTGCCTTCATTTCTTCCTTCAATACTGGTCTATTTGGAAGTGGATTTCTTATGATTACAGGAACTGCTTTCATCTTGATTATGTCTCTATCTGTTAGAAGATTACCCTATACTATTCGCTCATCTGTTGCTAGCTTACAACAAATAGCCCCAAGTATTGAAGAAGCTGCTGAAAGCTTAGGAAGTAGCCGTCTCAATACCTTTGCCAAGATTACAACTCCAATGATGCTATCTGGTATTATTTCTGGAGCTATCCTATCTTGGGTCACAATGATTTCAGAACTCTCTACTTCTATCCTCCTCTACAATGTCAAAACAAGAACAATGACTGTAGCCATTTATACAGAGGTTCTCAGAGGGAATTACGGTGTAGCCGCAGCCTTGTCAACTATCCTGACTGTTCTAACAGTAGCTTCCTTGCTCTTGTTTATGAAAATCTCTAAAAGCAATAGCATTACACTTTAGTTTTCCCCATCAAAAACAGCCGAAAGAATTCTCGGCTGTTTTTTCTTATCTTGATATTCTTATCAAATTCCTAGTTCCTAGCAAGCAAGTCTAGACTGATTATACTCAATAAAAATCAAAGAGCAAACTAGCCGCAGGTTGCTCAAAGCACTGCTTTGAGGTTGTAGATAAGACTGACGAAGTCAGCTCAAAACACTGTTTTGAGGTTGTGGATAGAACTGACGAAGTCAGTAACCATATCTACTGCAAGACGACGTTGACGCGGTTTGAAGAGATTTTCGAAGAGTATTAAATAGAGGCTTCCTCCATCTTCTCACGTCCTAGTTCTCGGTAACTACGGTCACCGACAACTTCAACGCTAAACTGACCGTCCTCATATTCAAGGATCGTTACGCTACCATTATCGAGACCATGCGGATGCATACCATTAATCAGATAAACAATGGTTCCAATGGTCATTCCGTGGCTGACAACAAGGGCGTTGCCTCCACCTTGCTCTTCCATTTCTTTGGCAATCTCTTCAAAACCTTCCTTGATTCGACCACTGAGTTTTTCCCAGCCTTCAGCCCAACCAGCTGTATCAACTTCTACCAAACCCTCAGCCAGCTCAGCATAAGACAATTGGTGAACGTGGTCCACATTAAAGATACGAGGAATAATGCCCATGAAAAGATCACCATCATAAGCCCCGTCAAAACTGCCGAAACACCATTCTCTAATACGCTTGTCCATGCGATAAGGGATTTTCCCCTGCAAGGCAAGTTCATCAAGGATGATTCCCATTGTCTGAATGGTGCGACCAGAATCACTGGAATAAGCGCGCTCAAACTGTAGACCAGATTCTCGCAAACCGATTCCTAATTCTTGAATCCCTCGTTCACCTTCAGTTGTTAAAGGAGTATCGCTCCAACCTTGCGCGCGACCAATCGTGTTAAACATAGTCTTGCCATGACGTACCAAATACAATCGTACTTTTACCATTTTCCGTCCTCCGTTTGCTTCTATTATATCATGGATGATAAAACAAAAGTCACCCATACAGGCGACTTTTGCAGGAGATTATTATGAAAAAGTTTAGGAGTTCTATTAAATAAAGATATTAGATGAAAATCAAATTCAAACTAAATCAGAGTTATCTGTTTCAAATAATATTAGGAGGTCTTTATTTAATGATTATAGTATACACATCCAACCTTAAATAGAACTTAAAAAATTAAACCCATTCACCTTTTTCATTTACTTTATAGCCGTTAATGGTCATATTTTTTGCCAATTTCCCATCAGCTAACAAGTAATACCACTTATCTCCATCCTTAATCCATTGGTTACGAGCGTACTTGCCGTCTTGGTTCAGATAATACCAGCTATCATACTGAGAATCAAATACCCACTCACTCTTAGCCATGTAACCGCCACGTTTTAGGTAGTACTCGCCCTGCCAAGCTTTCTCCACATAACTACCAGTTGAATCGACATAAAACCAACTCTTATAGTCTTCATCATAAATCCATTCACTTGCAGCCATTGAAGCATCTGCTTTTAGATAATAACGCCCTACCCAACGGTTTCTTACAAGGTTACCCGAAAGGTCATTATAGTACCATTTGCCATACTCTTTAAACCACTTACTTGCTTGATAATCCTTCTTAGTCTCTCCATTAGCAGTAAGGGTAGCTTGAGATGACGATGAGGTTGAGGTACCAGTAGAAACTGCTTGAATGGCCTCTTCTTTTGTCACCTTAGGCTTAGCTTTGCCTTGGTAAACATCTTCGATACGCTTAGTAAAGACAGATAACTCTTCAGCTGATAGCATGTGTCTTACAGTCTCCTCCTTATATACAAGACCTGCTTCTTTCCTGATTTTGTGTATCCCCTCTTCAACTATATCATCAATCTTACTAAACATAGAAACTTTATCTGCTTTTGAAAGTGTATCATCATTACTAATGGCTGTCTTCTCCATGAAAGCAACAGCATTAATTTCTCTGATATTTTTTTCCGTAGGAATTAAACTAGGGCTCCATTTATCAACTTTGTTATAAAAAGTTGATAATTTTTGAACATACTCTTTTAATGTTAAGTTACTATCATTGTATGGCTCATCATCGCCAAAATGACGAGACCGAGGTAACGACCAGCCTGTTAATGGTCCGTAAAAACTTTTTAAATCGCTAATTAGTTTTTCCTTCTCAACAGATGAGTATAAATTACTATCTTTTTCTACTTGCTGAAGTAGTAAGTCAAATTTTTTTATTCTAGCAATATCAAAAACATATTCTAAAGAGTTAGGCATATCACCTTTCATTCTATTAATAGTTACTTCTATGTCAGACGAATCGTAATCATCTCCTTTTGAAAATCTATTTATATTTTCCTCTCTCTCCTCTATCACCTCATCTATTTTTTTAACTATGGCATTCTTGAGTTTTAAAACATCAACCTCTTTAAATTGTACAGTATACCAATCAATATCATCAATTTCTTTTAATATTTTTTTCTTTACTTGTTCAGAATAATTTCTAACTGCACTCTTTAAATCTGCCCGTGTTTTGTAAAAACTCTCATTACTAGAATCAATATCATTTTCTTGCGCATAAACTACTTGACTAGCAAAAGTTGGGACTAGTAAAGTCGACAGTCCTAAAGCTACTAAAGCATGTTTCATTTCTTTTTTCATGAA
The DNA here is from genome assembly GCF_002871495.1 of Streptococcus sp. UMB0029. Taxonomy (GTDB): domain Bacteria; phylum Bacillota; class Bacilli; order Lactobacillales; family Streptococcaceae; genus Streptococcus. Next base: position 168,074 of record NZ_PNGD01000002.1, on the reverse strand, counting down.
TTTCTCCTATTTTCTTAATTTTTAAAACTATGAATTGGTGCTGGGATTTGTCCACCACGAGAGATGAAATCGACAGACGAAGCTCCATTGACCTTCATAACAGGTGCAGTTCCTAATAAGCCACCAAACTCAATCATATCGCCTTCTTTTCCTTTTGGAATAATACGAACAGCTGTTGTTTTCATGTTAATGACACCAATTGCAGCTTCATCTGCAATCATGGCCGCAATGGTTTCAGCTGGCGTATCTTCTGGTATGGCAATCATATCCAAACCAACTGAACAGATAGCCGTCATGGCTTCTAGTTTTTCCAAATTAAGAGAGCCATTTTGCACTGCAGCAATCATCCCCTCATCCTCAGAAACAGGAATAAAGGCACCAGACAAACCACCCACTTGGTTGCAGGCCATCACTCCACCCTTCTTAACTTGGTCGTTCAAGAGAGCCAAGGCAGCCGTCGTTCCATGCGTACCAACTGTTTCTAGCCCCATTTCTTCAAGGACACGTGCCACAGAATCTCCAACCGCAGGAGTTGGCGCCAAACTCAAGTCCACAATACCAAACTCCACACCCAGTCTCTCACTAGCCATCTGACCAACCAATTGACCGATACGAGTGATCTTGAAGGCAGTCTTCTTAACTGTTTCGGCTACTACATCAAAGCTCTCTCCACGAACTTTTTCCAAGGCACGTTTCACCACACCAGGACCAGAAACTCCGACATTGATGATAACATCTGCCTCCCCAACACCATGGAAGGCACCCGCCATAAATGGATTGTCCTCAACAGCATTAGCGAATACAACCAACTTGGCCGCTCCCATATCTGATAGATTAGCCGTTTCCTTGATAACTCGTCCCATATCTGCCACAGCCGTCATATTGATACCAGACTTGGTTGAGCCAATATTAACTGACGAGCAGACCTTGTCCGTTTCAGCCAAAGCACGAGGAATAGAATTGATGAGAATCTCATCTCCCTTTTGATAACCTTTTTGTACCAAGGCAGAGAAACCACCAATAAAGTCCACACCAATCTCTTTCGCAGCCTTATCAAGCGCTTTTGCCAAAACTACATAGTCTGTTGCATCTGTCGCTGCCCCAATCAGAGAAATAGGAGTCACCGATACACGCTTATTAACGATTGGAATTCCCAACTCAGCTGCAATTTCGTCGCCAACAGCCACCAAATTAGCTGCCTTGATCGTAATCTTTTGATAAATTTTCTCCGCAGCACGATTGATATCTGGATCGATACAGTCCAAAAGGGAAATCCCCATGGTAATGGTTCTGATATCGAAGTTCTGCTCCTCAATCATAGCAATGGTTTCAGTAACTTGTCTAATATCCATATGCACCTCCTAGATATTATACATAGCTTCGAAAATCGCTGCACTCTGAATATTAATTTTCACATTCAAAGTTTGCCCAAAGACTTCAAACTCATTACGAAGATAGGTAAAATCTTGCTTTTCATCACTAGAGACAACAGCCATCATCGTGAAATATTCATCCAAGACAGTTTGAGAGATATCGTCAATATTCAAACCCAATTCTGCAATTTTACCAGAAACACCTGCAACAATTCCAGATTTATCTTTACCAACAACAGTTATAATCGCTTTCATAAGCAAACTCCAATTCTTCTTAAAATAGGAAACCTGAACATTAAACAGATTTCTTCTTAAATAGTATAGCATAATTCTAACTAAAATACTCAAAAACGCCTGCTTACGAAGTTGTTCTTAAGAAAAAAACAATTTCGTAAACAAGCGTCTACTATCCCAACTTATGATGAGTGTTCCCGCTAGGACCGAAATCCTAGCGGGAGACCAGAGCTAGACTAAGAGCACAAGACTCCATCATCATAACACTCAACAAAATTGATGATTTTATACTAATTCGATGATCGCCATTGGCGCTGCATCACCACGACGTGGTTCAGTTTTAAGGATACGAGTGTATCCACCGTTACGTTCAGCATAACGAGGTGCGATTTCTGAGAACAATTTTTGAAGTGCTGTAGTAGAAGTGTACTTATCAGTTGCTTCATCATAGTTTTCAGATGCGATTTCATTACGTACGAAAGCAGCTGCTTGACGACGTGCATGCAAATCACCACGTTTACCTAGAGTAATCATTTTTTCAACAGTTTTACGGATTTCTTTAGCACGAGCTTCAGTTGTCACGATTGATTCGTTGATCAAAAGGTCAGTTGTCAAATCGCGAAGCATTGCTTTACGTTGTGAGCTAGTGCGTCCTAGTTTACGGTAAGCCATGTATTCCTCCTTTATTTATCTTTTAATCCAAGACCTAAATCAATGAGTTTGAGTTTCACTTCTTCCAAACTCTTGCGTCCAAGATTTCGTACTTTCATCATCTCTGCTTCAGATTTTTCTGTCAAATCATGCACAGTATTGATACCGGCACGTTTCAAACAGTTGTATGAACGCACAGACAAGTCCAGTTCCTCAATCGTACGATCCAAAATACGGTCGTCAGATTCAGTATCAGCTTCTTTCATCACTTCAGTTGACTTAGCAATCTCAGTAAGATTTGTAAACAAATCAAGATGTTCTGTCAAAATACGTGCTGAAAGCCCTAAAGCATCTTCTGGAATAATTGTTCCATTTGTCAAGATTTCAAGGGTTAATTTGTCAAACCCATCATTGCTACCTACACGAGCAGGTTCCACTTGATAGTTGACTTTTGTAACTGGTGTATAAATAGAATCTACAGCAAGTGTTCCAACTGGTGCATTATCCTTTTTATTTTCATCTGCAGGTACATATCCACGACCACTGTTAACAGTCATAGTCGCTTTTAGAGAAGAACCTTCACCGATTGTAAAGAGATAATGATCTGGATTTACAATTTCAATATCGCTATCTGTCAAAATGTCACCAGCTGTTACTTCAGCAGGACCTTCAACATCTAGTTCGATGATTTTTTCGTCTTCAACGTACGATTTCACTGCAATTCCTTTAATGTTCAGAATGATTTGCATCACGTCTTCACGAACACCTGGAACTGTGTCAAACTCATGTAACACACCATCAATGTTGATAGATGTCACAGCTGCTCCTGGTAGAGAAGCTAGAAGTACACGACGAAGAGAGTTACCAAGAGTTGTACCGTAGCCACGTTCAAGTGGTTCGATTACAAACTTGCCATAATCTTTATTTTCATCAATTTTTGTTATATTTGGTTTTTCAAACTCGATCATTTAGTTACTCCCTCTTAAACGAAAAGCAGTGTAATGCGATGATTATACACGGCGACGTTTTGGAGGACGAGCACCATTGTGTGGCACTGGAGTCACATCACGAATTGCTGTTACTTCAAGACCAGCGGCAGCAAGCGCACGAATAGCTGACTCACGACCAGAACCTGGACCTTTTACAGTAACTTCAACTGATTTAAGACCGTGTTCTTGTGCAGATTTAGCAGCAGCTTCAGAAGCCATTTGAGCAGCGAATGGTGTAGATTTACGAGAACCTTTGAAACCAAGAGCACCAGCTGATGACCAAGCAATTGCATTACCATGCACATCAGTAATCATAACAATAGTGTTATTAAATGTAGCGTGAATATGAGCAATACCAGATTCGATATTCTTTTTCACACGACGTTTACGTGTTGGTTTAGCCAAGACTTTTACCTCCTATATTATTTTTTCTTACCAGCAATCGCAACAGCTTTACCTTTACGAGTGCGAGCGTTGTTTTTAGTGTTTTGTCCACGGACAGGAAGTCCACGACGGTGACGGATACCACGGTATGAACCGATTTCCATCAAACGTTTGATGTTCAAGTTTACTTCACGACGAAGGTCACCTTCAACTTTGATTGCATCCACTTCACGACGGATAGCATCTTCTTGATCTGATGTAAGATCACGTACACGAACATCTTCTGAGATTCCAGCAGCAGCCAAAATTTTCTTAGATGTTGCAAGTCCGATACCATAAACATAAGTCAATGAGATTACTACGCGTTTGTCATTTGGAATGTCAACTCCAGCAATACGAGCCATGTTTTCTCCTTTCTATCTTATCCTTGACGTTGTTTGTGTTTTGGATTTGCTGGGCAAATTACCATAACACGACCATTACGACGAATAACTTTACAGTATTCGCAAATTGGTTTGACCGATGGTCTTACTTTCATTTCTTATCCCTCCAAGTTTTTCGATTATTTAAAGCGGTAAGTGATACGTCCACGTGTCAAGTCATATGGACTCATTTCGACAGTAACACGATCTCCCGCTAAAATACGAATATAGTTTTTACGAATTTTACCAGAAACTGTTGCTAAAATCTGATGTCCATTTTCAAGTTCAACCGTAAACATTGCATTCGGCATTGTATCAACTACTTTGCCTTCAACTTCAATCACATCGTCTTTTGCCACGCAAAAGCACCTCCATAAATTTCGATTCGATGCCTCTAGACACAGAGACAACAATTATAAGTCAGACTATCTCAGTATAACATTTGTAGCGGATTTTTGCAAGTGTGAAAAACGCTTTATTTCAAATTTGTCAATACTTTTTCGATATCTGAGAAGACATCATTGATATCTTGATTACCTTCGATGTCATGAACCAAACCTTTGGCACGGTAGTGAGCAATGATTGGTTCCCCTTGAGCAATATTTACATCCAAACGACGTTTGACTGTCTCAGGCTTATCATCTTCACGTTGGTAGTAATCTTCTTCTTTATAGTCAACTGGTGGGTTAAAGACCTTGTGGAAAGTTTCTCCAGTTACGCGGTGGATGATACGGCCACTCAAACGTTCCAAGAGACTGTCAGGGTTCACCTCAATGTTGATAACACCTTCTAGTTCAATGCCAAGTTCAGCCAATGTTTTGTCCAAGGCATGAGCTTGTTCAATTGTACGTGGGTAACCATCCAACAAGAATCCTGTTTCTTTAATATCATCTTGTGAAAGACGTTCTTTTACGATTCCATTTGTAACTTCGTCAGGAACCAATTCACCCTTGTCAATGTATGACTTAGCAAGAACACCCATTTCAGTTTGATTTGCCATAGCAGCGCGGAACATATCACCAGTTGAGATATGTGCAACATGGAATTGTTCTACGATTTTTGCTGCTTGAGTTCCCTTACCTGCACCAGGTAAGCCCATAATCAAAAGATTCATGATTTGATCTCCTTATTTTATTTTTAAATAGAAGCAAAAGGTCTTTTCACCCCTATTTAAAAACAAAATAGAAGAGGGGAGACCAAACTCTCACAAATGTCAGAGTTTAAACCTCCACTCCCTCAGCATTTACTGATTCATACTCAATGAAAATCAAAGAGCAAACTAGAAAGCTAGCCGCAGGCTGTACTTGAGTACGCCAAGGTAAAGCTGACGTGGTTTGAATTTGATTTTCGAAGAGTATCAGTAAATACTTTTATTCTGTTCTATCCATGAAACCAACATACTTACGTTTCAATAGGTAACCTTCCAATTGTTTGATTCCTTCAATACCTGTAGAGATAATGATCAAAAGACTAGTTCCTCCAAAAGCAACTGCTTCTGAAAGTCCGAAAACATCTTTTGCTACGATCGGTAAAATAGAAATCACACCAAGGAAGAGGGAACCAACTGTTGCAAGACGACGAAGAAGTTTAGACATATATTCTTCTGTACCTTTACCAGGACGAACTCCATGGATATAGGCACCGCTCTTTTGTAGGTTCTCTGCCGCTTTTTCAGGATTAATCTGTACAAACGTATAGAAGAATGTAAAGAGAATAATCAATAAAGCATACATGGCGATACCAGTTGGTGAAGTTGTTGCCAACATTTCTTGTGCTGTTCTTACCCAAGCCCAATCATGACCTGTAGCGCTCAAAAACTGAAGAATAGCCGCAGGCGCTGCAGTAATCGAACTTGCAAAGATAACAGGGATAACTCCAGCAGGGTTTACCTTCAAAGGAAGGTAAGAGCTAGATGGAGCACCTTGTGCAACCTTAGTATATTGGATTGGAATTTTGTATTCTGCTTGTTGAACATAAGTTGTAAAATAAATAATCAACAATACAGTAATAATCAAAATGATTACGAAAATGATAGATGAGTTGATACGGCTACTTGGGACGTTCACAAAGTAGTCCACATAGATGCCCTGAATCATCTCTGGAATTGAGGCAACAATCCCGGCAAAGATAATCATAGAAACACCATTTCCGTATCCCTTATCTGTAATTTGCTCTCCCAACCAAGTCACAATCATGCTACCAGCTGTTAAGATGATACCAATCATGATAAAGACTTGTGGAGTAAGAGCTGTTTTCAACAATTGAGCTCCAGCCAAAGTATTAAAACCAGCTGTAATCCCGATAGATTGCACAAAAGCGAGAACTAGAGCAATATAACGAGTAGCTTGATTCAATTTTCTTCGACCTACTTCCCCTTGTTTACCCCACTCTACAAATTTGGGTAAAATATCCATTTGCAAGAGTTGGACAACGATAGAGGCCGTAATGTAGGGGCTAACACCAAGAGCAAAAACTGAGAAGTTTTTCATGGCATTTCCTGACACCAAGCTCAACATGTTTAAGAAGGATAATCCACTTAAAGCATTCAAGCTATTAGCATTCACACCAGGAACTGTAATGCTAGTCCCGATACGAAAGACCAAAACGATAAAAATTGTAAATAAAATTTTTGATCGAACCTGCTTGACTTTAAGAGCTTCTCTTAATAATTTAAAAAACATAGGTCACCTCTCTTAGATGACTTCTACTGAACCACCTTTAGCAGTGATAGCTTCTTCAGCTGATTTAGAGAATTTAGCTGCTTTCACAGTCAATTTCTTAGTCAACTCACCGTTACCAAGAATTTTAACGCCTGATTTTTCAGCTTTAACAATTCCTGCTTCGATAAGAACAACTGGAGTTACTTCAGCACCATCTTCAAAGACGTTCAATTGGTCAAGGTTCACAATTGCGTATTCTTTAGCGTTGATGTTAGTGAATCCACGTTTTGGAAGACGACGGAACAATGGAGTTTGTCCACCTTCAAAACCAAGGCGAACTCCGCCACCGCTACGAGCTTTTTGACCTTTTTGACCACGACCAGATGTTTTACCGTTACCTGATGAAGTACCACGACCAACGCGGTTACGTACTTTACGAGAACCTTCTGCAGGTTTCAATTCATGAAGTTTCATTTTTATTTTCTCCTCTTTTGTAAAATGCTAGCGCCGATAAGGGAGAAAAGGTTGTCTCCCCCATCAACTCGCCTATACGACGTCATCATAGATGACTATATCTAGTTTTAGGGGATGGTATAGTGCACATCCCCTAAAAATTCATTAGTTTACTTCTTCAACTGTTACCAAGTGAGATACTGCTGTGATCATACCACGGATAGCAGCGTTGTCTTCTTTAATAACAGAGCTGTTCAATTTGCCAAGTCCAAGTGCTACAACAGTTTTACGTTGTGATGGAATGCGTCCGATTGGAGACTTAGTCAAAGTAATTTTAATTTGAGCCATTTTATCCCCTTTCTTATGCCAAATCAGAAACTGAAATACCACGAAGGGCAGCAACTTCTTCAGCGCGTTTCAATTGTTTCAAACCTTCAACAGTTGCACGAACAATGTTGATTGGAGTGTTAGAACCAAGTGATTTAGATGTAATATCTGCCACACCTGCCAATTCCACAACGGCACGAACTGCACCACCAGCGGCAACTCCAGAACCTTCTACAGCAGGTTTCAACAATACTTTAGCTCCACCGAATTCTGAAAGAACTTCGTGTGGGATTGTTGTTCCAACCATAGGAACTTCGATCAAGTTTTTCTTAGCATCATCTACTGCTTTACGGATTGCTTCTGGAACTTCTTGAGCTTTACCAGTACCAAATCCTACGCGACCGTTGTGGTCACCAACAACAACAAGAGCTGCGAAACGAAGACGACGTCCACCTTTAACAACTTTTGTAACACGGTTGACAGCAACTACGCGTTCTTCTAATTCAACTGCATTGTCTTTAAATGCCATTTTCTAGTGTCCTCCTATTAGAATTTCAATCCGTTTTCACGAGCTGCATCAGCCAAAGCTTTCACACGTCCGTGATATAGATATCCACCGCGGTCGAACACCACTTCTGAAATACCTTTAGCGTTTGCACGTTCTGCAACGAGTTTACCGACAGCAACGGCTTGTTCAGTTTTAGTTCCTTTTGAAACTTCTTTGTCAAGAGTTGAAGCACTTGCGAGCGTTACACCCGCTACGTCATCAATCACTTGAGCGTAGATGCCTGTATTAGAACGGAATACGTTCAAACGTGGGCGATCAGCAGTTCCAGAGAGTTTTCCGCGAACGCGACGGTGGCGTTTTTGGCGGAGTTTGTTTTTATCTGGTTTTGAAATCACAGTTTTCACCTCTTTAGTTTTAAATCGTGTGCTATGCACAAAGTTGGAAAATAGGTTGGTGGTTGAGATTCAACCACTCAACATTATTTACCTGTTTTACCTTCTTTACGGCGAACGAATTCACCAACGTAACGGATACCTTTACCTTTATATGGTTCTGGTGAACGAAGGCTACGTACGTAAGCAGCTGTTTGACCAACTACTTCTTTTGAAATTCCGCTAACAACGATTGTTGTTGGGTTTGGAAGTTCAAAAGTAATTCCTTCTGGAGCTTCAACTTCGTCTGGATGAGATTTACCAACAGCCAAAACAAGTTTAGTTCCTTGAAGTTGTGCACGGTAACCAACCCCACGCATTTCAAGTTCTTTCTTGAATCCTTCTGATACACCAACAACCATGTTGTTCAAAAGGGCACGAGTAGTTCCGTGGATAGTTTTCATTTCTTTTGAATCGTTTGGACGGTGAAGAGTTACTTCAGTACCTTCCACACGGATTTCAATATCTTTTGAGAACTCACGAGTAAGTTCTCCTTTAGGTCCTTTTACAGTTACAACGTTGTCATTGTTAGTGAGTTCAACACCAGCAGGCAACACGATAACTTTATTACCAATACGTGACATGTTTATTTTCTCCTGTTAAATTGTCAGGCCATACGGCCAGTTTTCACGGGGGCTAAATCGATTTCTCGATTTAAAGGAACATTTAGGTTTCAATTTCAAAGTGAATCTAGGCATCGTCTCGCAGGCATAACTTTGGGTTAGGCTAGAGACGATAACGAAGAGTCACAAAGAAATTGGGAACTAAATATTACCAAACGTAAGCGATAACCTCACCACCAACATTCTTTTGGCGTGCTTCTTTATCAGTAAGCAAACCTTCAGAAGTTGAAAGGATAGCAATTCCAAGTCCGTTAAGAACTTTTGGAAGGTCTTCACGTTTTTTGTAGACACGAAGTCCTGGTTTAGAAACACGTTTCAAGTTAGTGATAACTTTTTCACCGTTTGGTCCGTATTTAAGGAATACACGGATGATGCCTTGTTTGTCATCTTCGATGATTTCAACGTTTTTTACAAAACCTTCGCGTTTAAGGATTTCAGCAATCCCTTTTTTGATGTTTGATGCAGGTACTTCAAGTACTTCGTGTTTCGCTTGGTTAGCGTTACGAATACGAGTTAGGAAGTCTGCGATTGGGTCAGTCATAACCATTTTGTTTTTCTCCTCTTACTAGTAGTTTGCAAGTTGCACTTGCTAGTTAATACATGATACAAAGAGCGTAACAGCAAGAGCAAAAATAGGCAATTTGATGCAGGAGCAATGCTCCAAAGCAAATTGGTCTTTTTTGCCAAAGCTGTAGCTCGTGTTCAAATTGGCAAGTCCAACTGAACCCGGGCTAAACTCTGTGTGAAAAAGATAAACTTTCCTAGAAACTTCAGTTTCTTCGTCAAGTTTCCTATTTTCACTTGGAGTTTTGACGCCCTTGATATCTTAAATTACCAAGATGCTTTTGTTACACCAGGGATTTGTCCTTTGTAAGCTAATTCACGGAAGCAAACACGGCAAAGTTTAAATTTGCGGTAAACTGAATGTGGACGACCACATTTTTCACAACGAGTATAAGCTTGAGTAGAGAACTTCGCTGGACGTTTGTTCTTAGCAATCATTGATTTTTTAGCCATTAGATTTACCTCCTATATTATTTTGCAAAAGGCATTCCAAGGCCTGTAAGCAATGCACGTGACTCTTCGTCAGTGTTAGCAGTTGTTACGATAACGATGTCAAGACCACGAGTTTTGTCGACGTCATCGAAGTTGATTTCTGGGAAGATCAATTGTTCTTTCACACCAAGTGTGTAGTTTCCGCGTCCATCAAATGATTTTGTTGGAACACCGTGGAAGTCACGTACACGTGGAAGTGAAACTGAAACCAATTTATCCAAGAATTCGTACATACGTTCACCACGAAGGGTAACTTTTGCACCGATCGCAACACCTTCACGAAGACGGAAGCCGGCGATTGATTTTTTAGCTTTAGTGATAAGTGGTTTTTGACCTGAGATAAGTGCCAATTCTTCAGCAGCTTTTTCAAGGCTTTTAGCGTTTGATACAGCTTCACCAACACCCATGTTCAAAACGATCTTATCTACTTTAGGCACAGCCATCACTGATGAGTAGTTGAATTGTTCTGTCAAAGCAGGAACTACTTCATTAAGATATTTTTCTTTTAAACGATTTGCCATTATACTTCTCCTTTCCTTCGTGATTAATCAAGCACTTCGCCTGATTTTTTGTTGTAGCGAACTTTTTTACCGTCTACAAATTTGTAACCAACACGGCCAGCTACACCATTTTTGTCCAATACTTGAACGTTTGATACGTGGATAGCTGCTTCTTTCTCGATGATACCACCTTGAGGAAGTTCGTTAGTTGGACGTTGGTGTTTCTTAACGATGTTAACACCTTCAACGATAACTTTGTTTACTTTTGGAAGGGCAGTAAGGACAACAGCTTCTGTTCCCTTATCTTTACCAGCGATTACGCGAACTTTGTCGCCTTTTTTTACAAACATTAGGTTTCTCCTTGATTTTTCTTACGCCCATAAGGGCACCCTAGCTTGAAGCTAGGGGACTAGTTTGTTTCTAAAAATTAAAGTACTTCTGGAGCAAGTGACACGATCTTCATGAAGCCACCTTCACGCAATTCACGTGCAACTGGGCCAAAGATACGTGTTCCGCGAGGAGTTTTGTCTTCACGGATGATAACTGCTGCGTTTTCGTCAAATTTGATGTATGAACCATCAGCACGACGAGCACCTGATTTAGTACGAACGATAACTGCTTTAACAACGTCACCTTTTTTAACCGCACCACCAGGAGTAGCTTGTTTTACAGATGCCACGATAACATCACCGATGTTTGCAAATTTACGTCCTGAACCACCAAGAACTTTGATAGTCAAGATTTCGCGAGCACCGCTGTTGTCTGCGACTTTCAAACGAGTTTCTGTTTGAATCATTTCAGTTTTCTCCTTTCAGGTTTGATTAGATGATGACCGCTTCTTCAACAACTTCTACAAGACGGAAACGTTTTGTAGCTGAAAGCGGACGAGTTTCCATGATACGTACGATATCGCCTTCTTTGGCAACATTGTTTTCATCATGAGCTTTGTATTTTTTAGAGTAGTTAATACGTTTACCATAGACTGGGTGGTTACGTTTTGTTTCAACTACAACTGTGATTGTCTTGTCCATTTTGTCAGATACAACACGTCCAACAAGAACTTTACGATTATTGCGTTCCATTGAAATTTCTCCTTCCCTAGTCTATTATTTCGCTTCAGATTGAACTGTTTTGATACGAGCGATTTGTTTTTTAACTTCTTTCAAGCGAGCTGTTTGTTCCAATTGACCAGTAGCAGCTTGGAAACGAAGTTCAAACAATTCTTTTTTCAATTCGTTTTCGCGCTTCGCGAGTTCTTCTTGAGAAAGACCACGAAGTTCTTTAACAAATTCTTTTACTTCATTAAGTTTCATGCCTTCTCCTTATTCTGCTTCACGTTTTACGAATTTACATTTAACTGGCAATTTGTGGCTAGCAAGACGAAGCGCTTCGCGAGCAATCTCTTCAGATACACCAGCGATTTCGAACATCACTTTACCACGTTTAACTGGTGCTACCCAACCTTCAGGTGCCCCTTTACCAGATCCCATACGCACACCGATAGCTTTAGCAGTGTATGATTTGTGTGGGAAGATTTTAATCCAAACTTTACCACCACGTTTCATGTAACGAGTCATGGCGATACGAGCAGCTTCGATTTGGCGGTTAGTGATCCAGTGGCTAGTTGTAGCTTGGAGACCGTATTCACCGAATGCTACTTCTTTTCCACCTTTTGCTTCACCGCGCATTTTTCCACGGAATTCACGACGGTGTTTAACACGTTTAGGTACTAACATTGGTTATTTACCTCCTTTAGTGTTTTTGCGAGCTGGAAGAACTTCACCACGGTAGATCCATACTTTAACACCAAGTTTACCGTATGTAGTATCTGCTTCTTCCCAAGCGTAATCGATATCTGCACGAAGTGTGTGAAGTGGAACAGTTCCTTCAGAGTATCCTTCAGCACGGGCGATATCTGCACCGTTCAAACGACCTGATACTTGAGTTTTGATTCCTTTAGCTCCAGCACGCATCGCACGTTGGATTGCTTGTTTTTGTGCACGACGGAAAGCAACACGTTGCTCCAATTGACGAGCAATACCTTCACCTACAAGGTGAGCATCCAAATCAGGTTGTTTGATTTCGATGATGTTGATGTGTACTTGTTTTCCAGTCAATTTGTTAAGTTTTGCACGGAGTGCATCAACGTTAGCACCACCTTTACCGATAACCATACCTGGTTTAGCAGTGTGAAGTGAAACGTTAACTTTGTTTACTGCGCGTTCGATTTCGATAGTTGAAACTGCTGCGTCAGCAAGTTCTTTTTGAACGAATTTACGGATTGCAAGATCTTCATGAAGGTAATCCGCGTATTCTTTTTCAGCATACCATTTGGCATCCCAATCACGGATGATGCCGACACGCATACCAATTGGATGTACTTTTTGACCCACGATTTTACCTCCTTATTTTTCTGCAACAGCTACAGTGATGTGAGCTGTACGTTTGTTGATTGGTGAAGCTGAACCTTTCGCACGTGGACGGAAACGTTTCATAGTTGGTCCTTCGTTTGCGAATGCTTCAGATACTACCAAGTTAGCTTTATCCAAACCAAAGTTGTTTTCAGCGTTAGCTACAGCTGAGTTCAAAACTTTCAAGATGATTTCAGCAGCTTTGTTTGGAGTGAATGTCAAGATTGCGATTGCATCGGCTACGCTTTTACCACGGATGTTATCAAGAACAAGACGTGATTTACGAGGTGAAACACGTACTGTACGAGCCATTGCTTTAGCTGAAGTAATTTCTGCCATTTATGTTCTCCTTATTTTCTACGTGTTTTCTTGTCGTCTGCAGCGTGACCTTTGTAAGTACGAGTTGGTGCAAATTCACCAAGTTTGTGACCTACCATGTCTTCTTGGATGTAAACAGGTACGTGTTTACGTCCGTCATAAACTGCGATAGTGTAACCAATGAAACTTGGGAAGATCGTTGAACGACGTGACCAAGTTTTAATAACTTTTTTCTTTTCGTCGTTAGCTTGAGCTTCAACTTTTTTCATCAAATGCTCATCGACGAAAGGTCCTTTTTTAAGACTGCGTCCCATTTTTATATTTTCTCCTTTAAATGTTGTACCACAGCGGCTTGCGCTCCTATGGAGCGCTACCGAGCTGGCGGATTTACTAGTTGCTTAAGCGACTAGTTTAATATTATTTCTCGTTGCGACGACGAACGATAAGTTTGTCAGATTTCGCTTTCTTGTTACGAGTTTTAAGACCAAGAGCAGGTTTGCCCCATGGAGTAGATGGCGCTTTACGACCAACTGGTGCTTTACCTTCACCACCACCGTGTGGGTGATCGTTAGGGTTCATTACAGAACCACGAACTGTTGGGCGGATACCTTTCCAACGGCTACGTCCTGCTTTACCAAGGTTTACAAGTCCATGTTGTTCGTTTCCGACAACACCAACTGTAGCACGGCAAGTTCCAAGAATCATACGAACTTCACCTGATTGAAGACGAACAAGCACGTATTTACCTTCAGAACCCAATACTTGAGCAGATGCTCCAGCAGCACGTACCAATTCACCACCACGACCTGGTTTCAACTCGATATTGTGGATCAAAGTACCAACTGGGATGTTAGCAAGTGGAAGAGCGTTTCCGACTTTGATATCTGCTTCTGGTCCTGAAACGATACGTTGACCTACTTCAAGACCTTTTGGAGCGATGATGTATGCTTTCACACCGTCAGTGTAGTGTACAAGAGCGATGTTTGCAGAACGGTTTGGATCGTACTCGATTGTTTTAACAACTGCTTCAACGTTGTCTTTGTTACGTTTGAAGTCAACCAAACGGTAGAAACGTTTGTGTCCACCACCTTGGTGACGAACTGTGATACGACCGTTGTTGTTACGACCAGCCTTGCTCTTCAATGCAACAAGCAATGATTTTTCAGGAGTGCTTGTTGTGATTTCAGCGAAATCCAAAGAAGTCATATTACGGCGACCGTTTGTTGTTGGTTTATAAACACGAATTCCCACGATATTTCCTCCTTAGATTATTCAGCTTCAGCAGCAAACAACTCGATTGCTTTAGAATCAGCTGTAAGTGTGATGATAGCTTTTTTAGTTTTGTTAGTAAAACCAGTGTAACGTCCAACACGTTTAGCTTTTGGTTTTACGTTGATTGTGTTAACATTGGCAACTTTAACACCTTCGAAAGCAGCTTCAACAGCTTGCTTGATCAAAAGTTTGTGTGCACGAGTGTCAACTTCAAATACATATTTTCCTGCTTCAAGTTGAGCCATTGAGCTTTCAGTGATAACAGGTTTTTTGATAACATCATACAAATTCATTATGCAAGAACCTCCTCGATTTTAGAGATAGCTGCTTGTGTGACAAGAAGTTTGTCGCTATTTGCGATGTCAAGAACACTTGCAGTTGTAGCAGTTGCAACTTTCACATTTGGAAGGTTACGAGCTGAAAGAGCTGCGAATTCATTTCCTTCTTCAAGGATAACAAGAACTTTAGAATCGATGCTCAATGCTGCAAGAACTTTTGCAAATTCAGCAGTTTTTGGAGCTGTAAATGAAAGAGCGTCTACAGCTACGAATTTGTTTTCAGCAACTTTTTCAGAGTAAACTGATTTAAGAGCTAGGCGACGAACTTTTTGTGGAAGTTTGTAGCCGTATGAACGTGGAGTTGGTCCGAAGACAACACCACCACCACGCCATTGTGGTGAGCGGATAGAACCTTGACGAGCACGTCCAGTTCCTTTTTGACGCCATGGTTTGCGTCCACCACCTGATACTGCAGAGCGGTTTTTAACAGCGTGTGTTCCTTGACGAAGGCTTGCGCGTTGGCTGATGATCACATCAAACACAACTGATTCATTTGGTTCGATACCAAATACTGCATCGTTAAGAACAACTTGGCCAGCTTCTTTACCAGTTTGGTCAAATAATGTTACGTTTGCCATTGTGACTGATTTCCCCTTTCTTTATTATTTACCAGCTTTAACTGCTGATTTGATAGTGATAAGAGATTTCTTAGCACCTGGTACGTTACCTTTGATAAGAATAACGTTCTTTTCTGGAACAACTTGTACAACTTCAAGGTTTTGAATTGTTACGCGGTCACCACCCATACGTCCTGCAAGGTTTTTACCTTTGAATACGCGGTTAGGTGCAACAGGTCCCATAGAACCTGGACGACGGTGGTAACGAGAACCGTGAGCCATTGGTCCACGTGATTGTCCGTGGCGTTTGATAACACCTTGGAAACCTTTACCTTTAGAAGTACCAGTTACGTCAACAACGTCTCCAGCTGCGAATGTTTCAACTGTGATTTCAGCACCAACTTCCAAGCCTTCAACGTTTTTGAATTCACGAATGAAGCGCTTAGGAGCCGTGTTAGCTTTCGCTACATGTCCTTTAGCAGGTTTGTTGCTCAATACTTCGCGTTTGTCATCGAAACCAACTTGGATAGCGTTGTATCCGTCTGTTTCAACAGTTTTAACTTGAAGAACAACGTTTGGAGTTGCTTCAATAACTGTTACAGGGATCAATTCGCCAGCTTCAGTGAAGATTTGAGTCATTCCCACTTTTTTCCCTAAGATTCCTTTTGTCATGAGAAAATAGTTCCTTTTCTATATTTTTTATTCAAAAAGTTTTTAACGAGCGTTTTTTATGCTCAAGTCTAAGATACAAAGGGCGTCAAACTCAAAGTGAAAATAGGAAACTGACGCAGTGTCTAGCAGACACTAGGAAGTTTATCTTTTTCACACCGAGTTTAGCCCGTGTTCAATTAGATTGAAACACCAGCCTCTGCTCTTTTATATTTTAGATTAAAGTTTGATTTCTACGTTTACACCACTTGGAAGATCCAATTTCATCAAGGCATCAACTGTTTTTTGAGTTGGGTTAACGATATCGATCAAACGTTTGTGTGTACGCATTTCAAATTGTTCGCGAGAGTCTTTGTATTTGTGAGTCGCACGAATAATTGTGTAGAGGCTACGTTCAGTTGGAAGTGGGATTGGACCCGCAACTTGTGCACCTGTACGAGTAGCTGATTCTACGATTTTTGCAGCCGCTGTGTCAAGCGTACGGTGTTCGTAAGCTTTCAAACGGATACGGATTTTTTTGTTTGCCATCTTTTTCTCCTTTTCGTCTATTTAAGATAATAGGCTAGCTCCACAAGAAAACCGACGCGGTGTTGCGTGGCAATGCAACCGAGCGTGTCGCAACCTCTTGCATCAAAGCTAAAGCTGTAATTTACAGCACCATAATAGAATAACACAAAGCCCCTACGATTGCAAGGGATTTGTTGCTGTTTTTTTCGTTTTTTTACTATGAAACTGTTTTCCTATTTTTTTCTTTCTAAAATTAGGGATTTTCTTCTATATAAAATAAACTGACTCCTCTTGACCTCAAATTTACCTTCTGATTGGTCTACTAGAATGTCCGCCCTTGACTCAGTTTCTTTATAGTAGTGTAGATATTGCTCCCGTCTCATCTGATGACTAGCCAATATAAAGGATACATCGCGATTTCTCACTGTCGTATCTCAAGCTAGA